>DSDZ01000352.1 GCA_011048475.1 Bacteroides sp.
CTGCCAGGGCAGGAAAACAGCGACCGCGACAATGCACAACAGGGAAAAGTACATAAGGATCTCCCGGAGGGTGAACCTGCCTGAATCGACGACCATCAGCAGCCAGATTGGGATCACGATCAGTGCCGGGAGCCATTTGGACAGGACGGCCAGACCCATGCTGATCCCGCAGAGGATGTTCATCCATATATTTTTGTTTCCGGCGAACAAAATGGCGAACAGGATCGCCAGCTGGATGAAAAAGAGAAAATATACATCCACGTGATCCGTGGCGACCCTTCCCGCCGCAAGTTCGATGATAAGCCCGTGAATGGAATAGAGAAAGGCCGCAATAAACCCGGTCCTCCGGTTGAAAAGGATCCTCCCGATGGCGAATGTGATCCAGATCCCAAGGGTTGTCAGCAGGATGGAGGGAAGGCGCAATGCGAACTCACTGGTGCCGAACAATGACATGCTTGCAGCCATGGTCCAGAGAGGAAGGGGCTGCTTGTGCAGCCAGACATGGCCCCCGCCCCAGTTCATATAGTCGTATTCCAGAAGCGGCGTATCATACAGGGTGGGTTTCAGGGGATGCTGCATCAGATTTTTTGCCACCAGTGCGTGGTATCTTTCATCCCACTTGTGGAGGAATGGATCAGAAGCAGTATACACCCTGAGCAACATTCCGCAGCCCATCAGGAGGATCAGTGCAGAGCGGATCCTGTTCCTGCCGAAGAGTCTGAAAGCGAACAGATAACCGGCCAGGCAGACCAGTACAATCAGCATCCCTAAAAACATGTTTTCCATGATCACCCTGCACTGTATTCGAAAGCTGCCAGCTGCCCAGGATCACCCAGGTGATAAACCCTGCCCCGGTCCTGGGCGGTTGTACCGCAGGCAGTGCTGAACAGGAATGATGTGCAAAGAAATGCCGGATAAAACAAACGGATGATCTGATTCCACATGGGTGTCATTTTATATTCGTGCAACAGACAATACCCCTGGTTTCAAATATAACCAATCTTATTTTCTTTGAACAATTCCCATCCCGTGCAATAGTGATTTATTACTCCCGGAAAATATTTTCAACATATCTGATTTTTGTTAAATAGATTTCTTATTTATATTTTTAGGTTGGTCTAAAAAATATTCTCGCTATGATAATGATATCAACTGAGAATTACCTGAAAGCACTGATGCACATCGAATTCGATAATCAGCAAGCCACCACATCGGCCATTGCTTCCAGGTTATCTGTCAGTGCGGCTTCCATCACGGAGATGACCCGGAGGCTGGCTGAGGAAGGCCTGGTGGAGTATATTCCCTATAAGCCTGTGGTACTGACCGGGCAGGGAAGGGAACTGGCCGTCCAGGTGGTTCGCAGGCACCGGCTCTGGGAAATGTTCCTGCACAAGGTGTTAAAGATGACGTGGGACCAGGTGCATGATGAAGCGGAAAATCTGGAACACTGCAGTTCGGAAAAGCTGATCGATAACATAGATGCCTTCCTCGGGAATCCCCGCTTTGATCCCCACGGTGATCCCATTCCCGACAAGGAGGGGATCTTCCCGGAAATCCCGGGTTCGAGGCTTCTCTCAGAATGCCAGGTGGGCGAAATGTACAACATTGTCAGGGTGAAGGACCGGTCAAGGGACCTGATGGAATATTTTTCGGATTTCGGGTTTTACCTGGGCAGGAACATTTTTCTCCATCACAGGCTGAAGGATGACCAGTCGCTGGTGGTGGAGCTTGGCCAGCAAAAGACGGTGATCAGCCATTTTATTGCATCAAATATCGAGGTGGTCGGGTCGAAGACCCTGGAGGATCTGAAAATCAACGAAAAGGGGATCGTGGATGAGGTGAACGCCAGCGGATTGCTTCGTTCAAGACTGCTCGATCTGGGCTTTACCGGCGGTACAGAGATCGAAAAGACAATGATCGCCCCCTCTGGCGATCCCGCTTCTTACCGCGTAAGGGATACAACCATTGCTCTCCGGAATGACGAGGCCAGGAAAATCCTGTTGAAAAATGGCAGATAAAGCGTTTTCGGTCGCCCTGGCAGGGAATCCCAATACGGGGAAAAGCACGCTTTTCAACCTGTTCACCGGACTCCGGCAACATACCGGGAACTGGCCCGGCAAGACGGTGACCCGGGCGGAAGGATCCTTCCGGATCGACGGGATCAGGTTCAATCTGCTGGATCTCCCCGGCACCTATTCATTGCTTTCCAGGTCAAAAGATGAGGAGATCGCAAGGAATTACCTGATTTTTAATAACCCGGACCTGGTGCTGGTGATGGCCGATTCCACTGCCATCGAGCGAAACCTCCATCTTGCGGTACAGATCCTGCAGATTACCCCGAAAGTGATCCTTGTCTGTAATCTGAGCGACGAAGCAAAACGGAAGGGGATTGATGTGAGGACAAGCATTCTTGAGTCACACCTGGGCATTCCGGTGGTGGATATTTCTGCATCCAGAAAACAGGGCATCGAGAGGCTGAAGCGATCCATGGTCAGGATGGTAACCGATCCAAATCCTCCCGGATCTGTAGCTGTGGAATATCCTGAACCACTTAAAAAGGAAATGGATATCCTGGGGGGTGAGCTGAAAAAACTCTTCCCTTCGCAGCCGGCCATTGAATGGATCGTGCTTCGGCTGATGGAGGGTGACCCTTCGGTGATCCATACACTGGAATCGATGATCACTGACGCGGACAGGAACGGGCACCAGGAATCTGGTGACCTGAAATCGCTGCGGAAACTGGTTTTGAAAGCACAACTTGCCAGGGACAAAATGGGTCTTTCGCTTCACGACGAACTTTCGGTGCAGATCCACAGGAAGGCAACGGAGATCGCGGGAAAGGCAGTGATCCACAGGGACAGGGAAAAAAAGACCACGGAGGAAAAAATTGACCGGATCGTCACCTCACCCATCTGGGGCATCCCCATCATGCTCCTGCTCCTTTTTTTGATCTTTTTTATTACCATCTCGGGGGCCAACTATCCTTCCGGGCTGCTTGCCAGGGGATTGTTCCGGATCGAGGATGCCTGGGCCGGACTGTTCGACCAGTGGCAGGTCCCCTGGTGGATCACGGGTTTCCTTGTCCACGGGGTTTACAAGGGAATGGCCTGGGTGGTATCGGTCATGCTTCCTCCCATGGCCATCTTTTTTCCATTGTTCACGATTTTGGAGGACCTGGGTTACCTCCCCAGGGTCGCCTTCAACCTGGACCGGCTGTTCCGCTGGTCGGGGGCCCATGGAAAGCAGGCGCTCACCATGGGCATGGGATTTGGCTGTAACGCGGCCGGGATCATATCCACCCGCATCATCGACTCCCCCAAGGAACGGATGATCGCCATTGTGACGAACAATTTCGTTCCCTGTAACGGGCGGTGGCCGCTGCTGATCCTGGTGGCTTCCGTGTTCGTGGGTTCGCTGGTGTCACCTGCTCTTGCCACCGTGGTTTCGGTATCCGCCGTGGTGGGTGTCACCCTGGTGGGGATCGGGGTCACCTTCCTGGTCAACAAGCTGCTCAGCACGACCCTGCTGAAAAAGGAGCCCTCTTCATTCATCCTGGAACTTCCCCCTTACAGGAAACCACAGATCGTCAGGATCCTTTACAGGTCCCTGATCGACCGGACCATCTTCGTGCTCGGAAGAGCCGTGATGATGGCGGCGCCGGCCGGGGGGCTCATATGGATCCTGGGGAATGTGGAAGTTGGCGACCAATCCCTGATGCAGTGGGCAGCGGGTTCACTGGACGGTTTTGCCGCGCTGCTTGGGCTGGATGGCATGATCCTGCTGGCATACATCATTGCGATCCCTGCCAATGAGATCGTAATCCCCACCATCCTGATGGGGTATCTTGCCACCGGGCAGATGGTTGAAATGGATAATGCAGTCCGGATGGGCCAGCTGCTCCAGGAGAACGGGTGGACCATCGTGACGGCGGTATGCATCATGCTGTTCTCGGTGCTTCATTATCCCTGCGGAACCACCACCCTGACCATCTGGAAAGAGACCGGCAGCCGCAAATGGACACTCCTTTCAAATCTGATCCCGCTGGGGATAGCACTCATCCTCTGTTTTCTGGTCGCACAGACCATGTACCTGGTCCGGTAGAAACACGGATGCATTGAATTACGCGAGCGAATTGAACGGTTACCACCGGTATGCGAGCGATATTTTCAAGGCATCCGCATTCGCCTGAAAACCCAGGTCATGTTCCCTGGAGACTGCAGTGCGGGTGCCGGAGATCTGCTCATCGGAGGTAAACCTGTAAAACAGCATGGGCGAGATTTCAGCTGCCGCAAAAAACCCGTTCCTGAGTTCCAGCAGGATCCCGGATTTGAACCCGATCCCCGGCGAAATTGAAAAATCATTTGTATTCCTTGAATCGATCGAAAGAGATGGATTATCACTCTGGTTGTGCATCCACCCGAATCCGAAAACAAAATCAATTCCGTAAAATGCGGATACTTTTTCGGTGAAGGAAACGCGTTTTTCAATTCCGGCCTCCATGTCAGTCCCGATGCCAAATGTGGAGGAGGGGTATTGAGATGACTGGGCCGGCCTGGTGGCCTTGAATCCTGCATCAAAGCTTGAAAAAGCAAATCTCAGAATGGTGTGGTCGTTCAGGTTTGTTTTGTACTGGATCCCGTATGTTTTTGTCCCGATGGGATCCATGGAAAAATAGATCTC
>DSDZ01000273.1 GCA_011048475.1 Bacteroides sp.
AGTCAGGGACATCCCCCAAATCCGGGACATCCCCCGGCCAGCAGGAAAAGCCGGGAAAGAAACAGCCGGGAAAGAAACCGCCCCAAAAGGCAAAACCGGAAAAGAAGAAGCCGCAAAAGGCGGAGCCGGAGGGAAACAAGGAGAAACCCTCCGGAGCGAAAGGCAAATCCGGCAGGAAAAAGGAGGACCCGGGATCCGGGAAGGACCGGGTGAATCCCGACGATGTTCCCCTGGTCATCGTACAGCCACAGAAAGAAGAGGAGAAGGGGAAGAAAAAAGGGAAATCCGATTTCAACGGTCAATTCACCCTGGACTGGTAACATGGAATCCAGGATTTTCCTCATCGGGTTCATGGGTTCCGGCAAGACCACGCAGGGATCGGCCCTGGCCAGGAAACTGGGATACCGTTTCGTGGACATGGACCGGCTGATCGAGGAGAGGGCCGGAATGTCCATTCCCGAGATCTTCAGTGAACAGGGGGAGGAAGCCTTCCGTAAATGGGAATGCGACCTCCTGATGGAGCTGTGCCGGATAGACTGCCTGGTTGTATCCACCGGCGGTGGTGCACCGTGTCACGATGACATGATCGGGATCATGAACGAACACGGATGTACCATCTACCTCAGGCTTTCCCCCCGCGCACTCCGGGAACGGCTGGTTCATTCAAAAACGGAGCGCCCGCTGCTGGGGGACAGGACAGAGGATGAACTGCTTGACTTTATTGAAAAGCTGCTCGCGGAAAGGGAAGCATATTATCTTAAGGCCCGGTATACGGTGGACGGGACAAATCTGCAAACGGACAGACTGGTACGGTTGATCCGGGAAGATCTCTAAAATAATGCTGCCATCAGCGCTTCAAGCCCCGGCTCTTCCTCCGGATCGCCTGTGAACAGCGGGGACAGCCTTTGCCGGATGGTTTCCTGGTCATGGAAGGTCCCGACCAGCGCCTCCTCCAGGTGCCGGATCGGTGTCCTTCCTCCGAAAACTCCTTCAATGCTGAATTCACGGATCACACCTTTCTCAACCATCATATGAATTACGATCTTGTCTATCCCCCGCCGGATCTCCCGTGTCAACCGGTACCTGGGAGAATAACCGTAGATCCATTCCCGCGTGGCGTACCTGGATAACCGCAGCCGACGGATCGCATCAATCTCCTCCTGGCTGTAGCGTGAACGCACCGCACCGTCGATTGTGTTCAGGACATGGCCCAGCAGATGGTTCCGGAAACCCTCAATATCCATTGCATCTGAAAGGTGGTCAGCGATGTTCGTCACGTCGGACCGGATGGACCTGACCGCCCGGTCCTCGTAATTCCGCGCCTCAGGGGTCAGTGCATTCTCCAGCGCTTCCAGGTCGGTCTTGAAAAGGAGGGTTCCGTGGTGCAGCACCCTGTTTTTGAACACATGGCTCGCCATTCCGGATATTTTTTTGTTCCCCAGCAGCAGTTCGTGCCTTTTCCCCTGGCGGACCTCCAGTCCCAGATTGCCCAGGGCTTGAATCACGGGGCGGGCGTGTGTCCCGTAATCCACCAGCTTTCCCTCTTCGCCGGTGGTGATAAAGGTGAAATTGAGATTGCCGCGGTCGTGATAGACCGCACCCCCGCCGGAGATCCGTCTCGCCACCCTTAGCTGCCTCCTGAGGACAAAGGCATGGTTGATCTCTGCCATCGCATTCTGGTGTTTGCCGATCACCAGGGACTTATCGTTCCTGTAAAGCAGGAACACATCCCCCCTGTATTCCTTCAACAGGTACTCCTCAGAAGCAAGATTGAAATAGGGATCCCCGGTCTCACTAATAATACAGCGCATCATGCGGAAAAGGGTCCGTTATTTTTATCAGCGATCCACCATGAGGAAGGGAGTTTTTTCATCGCCATCCGGAACAACCCGTATACCAGCCATCCGCATGCCATTCCCCACAGCCACCCACCCAGCACATCGCCGGGATAATGCACACCCAGGTAGATCCGGCTGTACCCCACCAGGAACACCCATGCCGCCAGTACCCCTGCGAGCCAGGCTCTCCTGAGCCACATGCATACCAGCATGGCCACCCCTGCCGTATTGGCGGCATGGGATGAAATGAAGCCGTACAATCCGCCGCAACGGCCGTTTACCAGGTGGACCATCTCTTTCAGGGCAGGTTCGTGACAGGGCCTGGGGCGCTGGAAAACATTCTTGAACAGATGTACCGAGGTTTGATCGGTGAGGGCGACCAGTACCATCATGAACAGCAGCAGCGGAAGCAGCTGCCAGCCCTTTTTCCATCCCAGGAAAAGCAGCAGCAGCAGGTAAAACGGCCACCATGTGAGCTTCCCGCTGCACCACCACATGACCGGGTCCCATTGCCCGCTGTGCCATCCGTTGATCGCCAGAAACAGATGTGTATCGATTGTTAGCAGGCCTTCCATGGAAAGATCAGGAATTCAGGATGTTCCAGATGAGGTCTCTCAGCTTCACAAGCCCCTGGTTGGCAGGGGAGGATATGAAATGATAATCGACTTCAGGCATTTCCCGGATTATTTCCTGTTTCAGTTCCTCATCCAGCAGGTCCGATTTGGAAACCACCAGCAGTCTCCTTTTATCCAGCAGTTCGGGATTATATTTTTCAAGCTCCTTCAGGAGGATCTGGTATTCCTTTCCGATGTCTTTGCTGTCGGCAGGGATCAGGAAGATCAGCATGGAATTTCTTTCAATGTGCCGCAGGAACCTGTGGCCCAGGCCTTTCCCCTCGCCTGCACCTTCGATGAGCCCCGGGATGTCGGCCATGACAAAGGAGCGGTCCTCCCTGTATTTCACAATTCCCAGGTTGGGAACCAGGGTGGTGAATGGATAATCGGCAATCTTGGGTCTGGCGGCCGACATGGCCGACAGAAGGGTGGACTTGCCCGCATTGGGGAATCCCACCAGTCCCACATCGGCCAGGAGCTTCAGTTCGAGGATGAACCAGCCTTCCTGACCAGGTTCACCCGGCTGGGCGTACCTGGGGGTCTGGTTGGTGGCAGATTTGAAATGATCATTCCCGAGCCCCCCGCGGCCGCCGCTGATCAGGATCTTCTCCTCTCCGTGTTCCGTGATCTCCAGGATCTGTTCACCGGTCTCGGCAACCCGGGCCAGCGTCCCGAGGGGAACCTCGATCACAGCATCTTTGCCGCCGGCTCCTGTCTTCAGGGACGAACCTCCGCTTTCGCCGTCCACCGCATGGACATGCTTCGTGAATTTCAAATGAAACAGGGTCCACAGATGTTCATTTCCCCTGAGGATCACATGTCCCCCCCTGCCGCCATCTCCGCCGTCGGGACCTCCTTTTCTGGTGTGCTTATCCCTGTGCAGGTGCGCCGATCCGCTGCCTCCACGGCCCGATCTGCAGAAGATCCTGACATAATCGACAAAATTCTCGTTGGGCATGGCGAACCGTTAAAGCATTCATTTGACCCCGTCAATCACCTTTACAATGCGTTTGAAGATGGCATCGATGGACCCCACCCCGTCCACAGGCTCATATTTACGCATCTGATCATAATAATGTGCCACCGGGAGGGTCTGCTGTTCATATACATCGATCCGGTTATTGATGGTCTCCAAATTGTCATCCGACCGGCCGGTTTCCTTCCCCCGGTTTAAAAGTCTTTTCACGAGCTCCTGGCGGGGCACCTCCAGTGAGATCATCACGCTGACCTCCTCGCTGTAATCACTCAGCGCCCTGTCAAGCTCCCTGGCCTGTTCGACGGTCCTGGGGAATCCGTCAAAGATGAATCCGCGTCCACCTTTGTGTTCCTCCAGTTTTTTCCTGATCATTCCGATCACGATCCCGTCCGGGACAAGCGCTCCCCTGTCCATGATCTCCTTTGCTTTCAATCCCAGCTCCGTCTGGCTGGCCACCTCTTCCCTGAGCAGATCGCCTGTTGAAATATGCACCAGGCTGTACTTCCCGATGATCCTCTCCGACTGGGTGCCTTTTCCGGAGCCGGGGGGACCGAACAGTATCAAATTAAGCATGATCCATTGGTTCTTTTGAGTGCTGCCAAAAGTAATAAAGATTTACGGCATTAGTCCACCACCTGGTAGATTTCCCTTAAATTTCTGCCATACTCATTATAGTCCAGGCCATATCCCACCACGAAATCATTTGGGATCTCCCTGCCCACGTAATCCAGCCTGATCTTCCTGATGGTGGCTTCGGGCTTGTGCAAAAAGGTGGCCACCCTGACCTCTGCCGGCTGGTAACCCGACAGCTGCATGAGGATCGTCTCAAGGGTAATCCCGGTATCCACAATATCCTCCAGCACCACCACCACACGGTTGCGCAGTTCGCGGTTGATCCCGATCAGCTGTTTGACCGTCCCTGTGGATCCTGTGCCGCTGTAGGAAGCCAGTTTCAGAAAGGTGATCTGACAGGGGAAATCCAGTTTCCTGAACAGGTCCGAAGCAAACATGAATGCGCCGTTCAGAATCCCCATGAAGATGGGATCCCGTCCCGCAAGGTCCCTTTTCAGCTCCCCGGCGATCCGGGTGACTTCCTTTTCGATTTCAGCTTCGCTGATATATAAACTGAATTGCCTGTCATCGACCCGGACCAGCTGTTGTGCCATGAGAAATATTTTGCATTAAAATAATCAATGATCCACAAGAATAAAAATAATTGTATTTTCATAACTGATA
>DSDZ01000066.1 GCA_011048475.1 Bacteroides sp.
GGCCCTGCCCTCGATCTTCAGCACCCGCACCCCCGCACCGGTGATCCTGTCCAGGAAATGGATTGTCTTCAGATCTTTGGGGGACATGATGTATTCGTGATCAATGTCCAGTTCGATCTCCCGGTCCCGGTCAAACACCTTGTAGCCCCGCCGGCATACCTGGAAGCAGTCGCCCCTGTTTGCCGAATGATTATAGGTATGCAGGCTCAGGTAACATTTACCTGAAACAGCCATGCACAGGGCCCCGTGCACGAACATCTCGATCCTGATCAACGCCCCCGACGGGCCCCGGATGGCTCGTTTGCGGATGGAATCGGCGATCCCGGCCACCTGTTCCAGGTCCAGCTCCCTTGCGAGCACAACCACATCGGCATATCCGGAGTAAAACTCAAGTGTTTCCACATTGCTGATGTTCAACTGGGTGGACAGGTGCACCTTTGCCCCGACTAGACGGCAGTACTCCAGCACCGCCGGATCGGAGGCCACAATGGCAGAAACCCCGTGCCGCATGGCAAGGTCCACGATCTTTTTCATCTGACCGATCTCGCGCTGATACACCACTGTATTCAGGGTCAGGTAGCTTTTCAGGCCGTATTTCTTAACCGTGGATACGATCCCGGGCAGGTCATCGGCTGTGAAATTGGCAGATGACCTGGCACGCATGTTCAGCTGCTCGATGCCGAAGTAGACTGCATCGGCGCCGCCATGGGCAGCAGCCACCAGCGATGCAAGGCTTCCCGCTGGTGCGACCAGTTCAAATTCATTCCTTCGTCCGCTCATGTTTCATTTTCATGGAAGATCTGATCAGTTCATAATTGATGGCCGTATCGACAGTATTTGAAGGGATGACCCTGTATTTTCCGTGGTTCTTTTCCAGGGAATAGAGGTAGGATTTGTCATAATACTGAAGGGAGATCATGACCGCAAGGAAAAAATCCTTTCTGTCAATGGCATCCAGTGCTTCCTGTGTCCGGGTTCCTCCCAGCTTCTTCTCGATTTTCAGGATGCATGATTTCAGTAGGCCGGCATCGTAGGATGCATAATGTTCGACCAGGTAACGGGCCCTCTCTTCACGCGGAATATCGAGGAAAAGGACTTCGGCGCCCATCATCTGAAAATAAATTTCTTCCGGGATCACGCACCTGCCGATGCTCCGGCTTTCATCCTCGATCCAGATCACCCGGGTCCGATCCAGCCGGGAGAGGTCCCGGTGCAGGTCATTCTCAAATTGTTCCGTGGTGGGCTGACCGGCCTCGCCCAAAGATCCAAATGCGGATCCTTTATGGCCGGCGAGTCTTTCCAGGTCCGCCACCTGTTCCCCCTTCTGCCGCAGGTGGTGCAACAGGGCAGTCTTCCCGCTCCCGGTCTTCCCTCCGATCACGATGAACCGGAACGGGGTTGCCAGCGTCTCCCTGAGGTAACGCCTGTAAGCCTTGTAACCTCCCTCCAGCACAGAGCACCTGATCCCAAGGGTTTCGAACAGCCAGGCCATGCTTTTGCTCCGCATCCCGCCCCGCCAGCAATGGACCAGCAGCTCCCGGTTTGCTCCGGCAATTCGCCCTCCTTCCCTGGCGATGGGAGCCAGTTTCCTGCCCGCAAATTCAAGTGCAGAAAGGGTGGCAGCCTCTCTGTTTATCTTTTTGTACCTGGTCCCCACCACCGTTCGTTCCTCATCGTCAAACAGTGGGACGTTCAACGCACCGGGGATATGTCCCTGTCCGAATTCCGACGGGGAACGGACATCCACCACCGGGACGTTTCCAGCCCGGGCCAGAAATTGTGCTATGGGAATGGTATCAGCCATGAATCCTGCCGGATCCGGTTACCTTTCCAGAAAATTCCCCAGGATGGAGCGGCCCTCCTTCCTGATGTTCTTTCCATAGGGTGAGATGGCCTGGATCAGTTTGCGGATCGGCATGGATTGAAGCCAGACGGTGCCGGTCCCCCCGAGGGTGGCAAGAAAAATACCTTCTCCGCCGAAGACCATGGAGCGCAGGTCCCCGGCGGTTTCTATATTAAAATCGATCCCCGGCGTGTAGGCGACGATGCAACCGGTGTCAATTTTCAGCACCTGGTTTTCCAGTTTTCTTTCGATGACCGTTCCTCCTGCATGCATGAAGGTTCTTCCGTCCCCTTCCAGTTTCTGAAGGATAAAACCCTCTCCCCCCAAAAGACCGGCACCGAACCGGCGATTGAGCACAAGGGAAATTCTGGTCCCCTTGGCCGCACACAGGAAACCGTCCTTCTGCACGATCAGGGTACCCCCGTGAAGGCTGAGGTCCACGGGGATGATCTTACCCGGATAGGGGGCCGAAAAAGCAACACGCTGTTTCCCGCCTCCCCGGTTCGTAAAATGTGTAACAAAAAGAGATTCTCCCGTCAGGACCCGGCTCCCTGCCGACAGCAGCTTATCCAGCAGTCCCTGGTTCGGGTCAGATCCATCCCCCATTTTTGTGACGTAGCTGACTGCGCTGTCCATATACACCATTGAGCCCGCTTCGGCGATCACCGTTTCCATGGGATCAAGCTCAATTTCAACAAGCTGTATGTCATCCCCGATAATCCTGTAGTCCAATTCTTGTGATTGCTTCATTTCCTTAAATGCTTGTGGAGAACAATTTGATCAACAATTGCTTGATGTTTTCCACCCTGGCCGGTTTCATTACATATTCGTTCATTCCCGCCCTGAAAGCAGCCTGCCTGGTGTGATCATCCTCATCGGCCGACATGGCGACGATGGGAATGGAATGCCCGGTTCTCCGGATTTCCTCTGCAGCCTGGTACCCATCCATTTCAGGCATCAACAGGTCCATGAAGATCACATCGTATGCCTTCTCGTCCAGCCGCACCAGCGCCTCTCTTCCGTTTCTGGCAATATCGATCTCATACCCGATATTCTTGAAAATTGATTGCGCCACCTTCTGGTTGATCAGGTTGTCCTCGGCCAGCAGAATGGCAAGCTCCGCAGGCAGTGCATTGAGCATGGGCTCAAGGCTTTTGCGATCTTCGACCCCGGGAAAGTTCTCCAGGAGGATGTCGAACACCTCTTTGGTCTCGAAGGGTTCGATCAGGTAATAATCGATCCCCAGTTTTCTGGAGGTTTTGTAATTTCCAGACTTATCATTTGAACTCACCAGCAGGATGGGGTAATGGTCTGTCAGTTCGTTGTTGTTCAACTCCTTGGCCAGGGCAAACCCGTCCAGCTGGTTCTTATCCACCAGGATGATCAGGTGATAATTGTCCCTCTTCACCTGGAGGTGGTGGATCACGCTGTCCACGGTGCTGTCCTGGTAGATCTTCGTCACCACGTTCAGTCCGAACCTTCCCAGCATTTTGGCCATTGTATTCTTCGAAGGATCGGACTCCTTGGTCAGGATCAGCGCATTGATCTCGCTCAGCCGGTTGATGTGTTCGTAATTGAATTTCTTGGGGATCCTTTCGTTGGAGTAGGCCTCGATGGTAAAGCTGAATTTGGATCCGGGCATGTCCTCATCGGTGGATATGCCGGAGGGACTTTCCACCCAGATCTCCCCGTGCATCAGTTCCACCAGCTGTTTTGCGATGGTCGTACCCAGACCCGTCCCCCCGAATTTCCGGGTTACCGAACCCCTGGCCTGGGTATAGCTGCCGAAAATTTCCTTGAGCCTGTCCCTGGGGATGCCGATCCCGGTATCCTCCACCGTAAACAGGATATTCACCTGGCTTCTGTAGGATTCCATCAGCTGTGCCCTGATGACGATCCGGCCCTGTTCGGTGAATTTGACCGCATTGCTCACCAGATTGGAGATCACCTGCCGCAGGCGGAACGGATCCCCGATCAGTTTGTTGGGTACATCCTCTCTCTGGTCAATCTGCAGTTCCAGTCCCTTATCCCTGGCCAGGGGCCTGAACAACTCCCCGACCAGTTCCAGCTCATCCGAAAGAACGAAAGGGATTTCCTCCAGCATCATTCTCCCCGCTTCGATCTTTGAAAAATCAAGGATGTCATTGATAATGGTCAGTAACAGGTCGGCTGAGCGCTTGATGACCTCTATCTTCGACCTGATCTCCCTGCCGGTTTTAATTTCCAGCAGGTCATTGACCATACCCAGAATACCGTTCATGGGCGTGCGGATCTCATGGCTCATGGCAGCCAGAAAATCCGATTTGGCCTTGTTGGCGGCCACCTCCACCTTCCTGGATTTCTCGATGGGGGATACATCGATCAGGGCGATCAGCTTCAGCTCTTCCCCGCCGATGGAGGTCACCTTCTCCGTCCTGTAGATGATTGTCTCGATTCCATCCTTTTCATAATAGAGGTAGTGGGAATCGTCCCTGAACGGACTTGGTCCGTTGCTGAGCAGGTACCTGTTGGAGATCACGAACTGTTTTGTGTAATCCTTCCCCACCAGGTTTTCCGATTTGCCCAGGAAAAGCATCTTCTGTGCTTCGCTGTTAATGTTCCTGATGATGTTCATTTCATCGATGATCATGATCCCCACCGGGAAATGCTCGATGATCTGCCTGAAAATAATCTCCGAAAGTTTCAGTCGCTTTTCCCTCCTTCTTTCCCTTCCCAGCAGAACGAGCAGGTATATCACAAGTGCCAGGGTGATCAGAAATGAGAAAACCGCCACCTGCAGGTTCCGGTTTATGAAAAATTCATAGAAACTGCTCCGGTTCAC
>DSDZ01000052.1 GCA_011048475.1 Bacteroides sp.
ATACCTCAGGGAGAGGCGAAGTCGTAGCAGCGGCCCATCAAAAAACCGATGAAATTGAAACCTGGATCAACGATCTGAAGAGAGAACTGGTCATTGCCACTGAACCTGCAAATGAAGAAGCCATTGCAGGTGGAAAAATTGACTGCAGTCTGATCATAAGGAAAGATGCATATAAAACTCCTGTTGATATCCTGATCATCCAGGGCAAAGCATCACAACTTGCCTGGAAAATCAGGGAATACAAAAAATATCTCTTATCTGAGTCGGCTGATGCGGACCTTGCTTCAAAATTGGATCTGTTGCTTGATATATCCGAGGTCAAAATCGCCGATGATGAAGAGATACCCTGGGAAAATGCAACTTTCGAACACCGTACTTTTGTATCGATCCTGAATACCCTGACGACCATTCAGATTGAAATAAGGCTGGCAGAAAAGGAGTTTTTGAAAAGTGTTTCGGAAATAACGGATGTGGGTGGCCAGCAGATCATCGCAGTGGAAACCAACTATAAATAACCAGAAGCCATGAAAAATAAGATGTATATATTCGGAATTGTACTGCTTATCCTGTTCACTATCGGTGCAATTTTTAAAATAAATCATTTGCCCGGGGCGGGTATCATGATCTCTGTTTCCCTGATCCTCTTTTCACTGGTTTTTTGTCCGATGGCCCTCGTAAACACTTACCGGGCAGAGAGAAAGCATGCTTTTATATATGTGATAGGAGGCATCACCATTGCCATCAACTTTGTCGGGGCACTTTTCAAGATCATGCACTGGCCCGGTGCCGGCATCATGCTGACGATTGGCATTATTATACCGTTTATTCTGTTCCTGCCCGCATATCTGATCTACCAGGGCAAAAGGGGGACCAGGAATATTAAAAACTTAATATTGGTATTGTTCCTGCTTGTCTATATCTCTGCCATGGATGCCCTGATGGCCCTGAATGTAAGCAAGGCCGTAATTGATGATGCTATGCTTGTGAATGATCATTATGCTCTGCTGGCTGCCTATTACCAGGGGAGCACACAGGATCATCTGTCTGATCTTGACTCTGCGGATCTGACAACGGGCAAGATTCTTGCAGATAAGACCGATCATCTGGTAACGGAAATCAACCAGTTGAAGGAAGCGCTTGTAATAGAAGTTTCAAAAGACAATGAGGAAGCAGTCAGTAAGGAATCAGGAATAGACATTCATAAGGTGATAGGGAAAGACAACAGGAACGTATCTTCCCATGTGATGATTGGCGAGAACAGGGCCCTGGATTTGAAACGAAGCATTAATGAATACAAGGATTTTCTTAATGAAATAACAGAAAACCAGCAGGTGGCTTTCATCGACAAATACCTTGATACAGATGATTTTGAATGGGAAGGGAATGTGTATTCCTGGGAAGAGATTCATTTTGAGGGTGCAATGCTTGTCTGGGCAATTAATCATCTGACCTCCCTTGAGTTCCGTGTGAGAATGGTAGAGGCTGAGATTGCGGAGGAGATAGCGCTTTCCTGAGCTTACCGGCTATTTGCTAATCATCCGGCAACGCTTTATATTTAGGTACCAATCAGGTCACCGATCCGATATGTCATGATGAACCTATTTCACCAGGCTGCACTTCGCGTTGCATGCCTGCTGTTATGTTTGTCTTTCTTCTTCACCGGGATTCATGCACAGGACCGCCATCTGGTATGGGCCGATGAATTTAACGATGATATCATTGACCGGTCAACCTGGCAGTTTGAATCAGGTCTGTCCAATGACAATGTCCAGTTCTATACAGACCGGTCTGATAATGCAAAGATCGTTGATGGGAAACTTCAGATCATCGCTTTACAAGAATCCTATCAGGGTTATGAATATACTTCTGCGCATCTCAGAACCGGACAAACACATTACTGGAAATACGGACGGATAGAAGCCAGGATCAAGGTGCCGGGCACCCCCGGATTCGTCCCTGCCTCCTGGATGCTTCCGGTTGACAACATGTACGGATGGTGGCCCCTCAGCGGAGAAATCGACATCATGGAGCATCCGTCCAATGAAATCACCCGTATATACGGTACTGTACATACTGAGAAGTATAATCTGTTTTCGGGTTCCTCGCCGCCCCGGGGAGGGGTGATAGAAATTCCGGATGCGGAAACAGCTTTTCACCTTTATGCCATAGAGTGGGGTCCGGAAAAGATTGATTTTTTTGTGGATGAGCAAAAATATTACTCGTTTGAGAATGACAACGGTGCTTCGGATACCTGGCCGTTCGATCAGCCTTTTTATATCATCCTGAACCTGGCTGTCGGGGGTGGATGGGTAGGTTCTCCTGATGAAACCACCATTTTCCCTGCAGTCATGGAAGTGGATTATGTAAGGGTATACCAGGAAGCTGGTGAAACATCCGTTCAGGGGCCGGATTTCGTTACCTGTCAGGAAAAGGGAACGAAGTATTCACTGGGTGAATTGGAGGGTGCAACCTGTCAATGGAGTGTCCCGGGTGATGCAAAGATCGTATCGGGTCAGGGTACATGGGAAGTCACGGTGGATTGGGGAGTATTCGGGGGAAATATCAGTGCAGCAATCACTTCAGCTACCGGTACGTTTGTTAAGTCCCTGCCGGTGAAGGTCGCTCCTAATTATTTAAAAAATCCGGGGTTTGAAAAAGGAGTGAAATTCTGGAATAAATCGGCCGGTTACCCTGTCAAAGCGAATTTTGAATTAACAACGGAAACCGTTCTCCGGGGGGATCAATCCATCCATGTAGAGGTAACAGATGCAGGTGGAGATCCCTGGGATGTTCAATTGTCCCAGCGGGATCTGGTGCTGAAGGGCGGCGCCACATACCATGCCGCCTTTTGGGCAAAGGCAGAAGGCAGCCCGGGCCAGATCACTGCTGCGGTCATTCATCAAAATGACTATTCCCTTGTCGCGAATAAAGTTTTTACTCCCTCCCCTGACTGGACAGCATATGAATTTGATTTTACGGTTCCTTCTACCATGGATGCTGCATTCAATATTGACCTTGGAGGGGACACCGGCAATTACTATTTTGATGATTTTACCCTCACCACCCAACAACTTGCCGAACTGAACCTGTTGAATAATCCTGACTTCTTTGAGAATGATGAAGAATGGGGCCTTGTTACACTCTCCGGTGCTGAAGCAACCGGGACGGTGGAGGATGGCGGGTATAAAATTACGATCACGTTCGGGGGCACAAATCCGTGGGATATCTATTTCGGCCAGAACGGACTTACGATTGAAAGTGGATTTGAATACAGGGTCTCCTTTGATGCATATTCAGACTCCCCAAGGCAGATATCCGCACTGGTGGGGAAAGATGCAGAGCCCTGGACAGTTTACAGCGATGAGCAACTCATCCCGCTCACCACTGAAGAGCAAACGTACAGCTATTCATTTACCATGACAGAGCCTACGGATACCCGGGCACGGCTGGGTTTTGATATCGGAGGGGATGCGAATACTGTGTACTTCGACAATATCCAATTGATGAAAGTGGGATCAGCGAACACTTCAACCAATCCAGCCGGTACCCAGCGAAAATCTCTGTCCTTATTCCGCGTTTATCCCAATCCATTTTACCTGGAAACTTCTTTTTACTATTTCTTGCACGCGCCGTCCGGCATAACCCTGAGGCTCTTCAATCTCAGCGGGCAGGAGATAGGAACCATGTTCAGCGGGTACCAGCAGGAAGGGAATCACAAGGTTACATGGAGGGCCGAAGGACTACCAGCGGGGATTTATTTTTACCAGTTCGAAATTGGTAACCTGTCAGAAACCGGGAACCTCATTTTGCTTCAACGAAATTGATTTTTGCATGAACTGTCTTAATTTGTCCTTCACCTTTAAAATCACCATTATGAAAAAGTCAAGAATCATACTCGCGTGCCTGCTGTTAACAGGATTGTTTTCAGGTGATCTTTTTTCACAGGAACCTGCAGTAATCAAGATCGATTTTGACCGTAAAATAGGTGAAATCGATCCAAACATCTACGGTGGTTTTCTTGAACCCATCCGCACTGTGGTCTACGGCACTTTATATGATCCGTCATCTCCCTTCGCTGATGAGAATGGTTTCAGGAAAGATTATATGGAGCTTATTAGGGAATTGAAAGTCCCTGTAATAAGATGGCCGGGCGGAAACTATGTGTCGGGATATAACTGGAAAGACGGAATCGGGCCGAAGGAACAACGGCCTGCAAGACTGGACCTTGCATGGCACCAGATTGAAAACAACCACATGGGTACGGATGAATATGTAAAATTCTGCAACCTGGTCGGTGCCGAAAATTTCATTTGCATCAATGCCGGAACAGGGACACTAGACGATGCAAGGCACTGGGTTGAATATTGCAACTACGAAAAAGGAACGTACTACTCTGACCTCAGGCGGAAGTACGGGAATGAAGAACCATTTAAAGTTACGTACTGGGCCCTTGGAAACGAAATAGACGGACCCTGGCAAATGGGGCAGAAAAGTGTCGAAGACTATGTCAAATTTGCCATGGAGGCTGCAAAACTGATCAGGTGGGTAGACGGGGATGTAAGACTTATTGCTTCTGGTGCATCGAATTACAGGCCCGATGATAACAGGTGGATTGACTGGAATGATTATGTATTGGATCAGATG
>DSDZ01000435.1 GCA_011048475.1 Bacteroides sp.
ATTCCAAGCAGTGTGGTCAGAAAGATCTGCTCATCCAGAACCCGGTTCACGATGAACAGGTTCAGAAATGGAGCAACGTACACCAGGTTGCTGATCCGGTCCGTGGTGGCAGCATGCTGAAGGGCCAGCAGCCACAGTACAAAGGTAACACCCATTTCGAAAAAACCCACATACACCGCGGCGAGCCATGCCTGGGACGAATCCGGAAGGAAAGGCTGCCTGAAGATCCCTCCCGCAAGCAGAAAGAGGGATGCGAAAAGGAAATTGAGGAACAGCCTGACCACGGGATCGGCACGGTCCCTCATGTTGAAGATCCAGAAAAAGGCCCAGATGACAGAGGTGCTCAGTGCGAGGATGATCCCCAGCCTGTTCCGGGGATCCCCCGCTCCCGTTCCTCCCTGCAGGGAGATCAGTACCACCCCCGAGAAGCTGAGGACCATCGCCCCGATGCTGATCCATCCGATCTTCTGGCCGAGCATGGGGATCGAAATGATCACCAGAACGATGGGCCACACCATGTTCAGCGGCTGGGCCACCTGCGCGGGAAGGATGGAATATGCCTTGAACAGCACCAGGTAATAAACGACCGGGTTCATCAGTCCCATCAGAATGGAAAAGCGGAGATCCTTCCGCTTCAGCTTTCCCAGAGAGGACAGTTTTCCCTGCATGAGCAGGATGAGCAGGAGCGCCCCGGCCGATGCAAGGGTGGCTCCTGTCAGCAGCTGGTAGCCATCCTGGTGCCTCAGTCCGATCTTGAATGCCGAGGGCACTGTTGACCAGCACAGCACGGCAATCATGGCGAACAGATAGGCTTTCAGCTGGTTTTTTTTTACCATGGAACCGTGGCCCGCCGGCCTAGATACGTTCAAAACCAGTGTAGGAATGGAGCACTTCGGGAACGAGGATCCCCTCCCGCGTCTGGTTGTTCTCCAGAAGGGCGGCCAGGATCCTGGGAAGGGCCAGTGCGCTCCCGTTGAGGGTATGGGCCAGCAGGGGCTTTTTCTCTCCGGGTTCTCTGAACCGAAGTTTCAGCCGGTTTGCCTGGTACGACTCGAAATTGGACACCGAGCTGACCTCCAGCCACTTGTCCTGCGCCGCCGCATAGACCTCGAAATCATAGGTCAGGGCGGAGGTAAAGCCCAGGTCGCCTCCGCACAGCTGCATGATCCGGTAAGGCAGGTTCAGTCCGGATACCAGTCTTTCCACATGGTCCACCATCTCTTCCAGCGATTCGTATGACCTGGAGGGATGTTGGATCTGCACGATCTCCACCTTGTCGAACTGGTGCAGCCTGTTCAGCCCTCTCACGTCTTTCCCGTAGGATCCGGCTTCCCGCCTGAAACAGGGAGTATAGGCCGTGTTTTTCACGGGAAGATCGGCCGCATCCAGGATCATATCCCTGTACAGATTGGTGACCGGAACCTCGGCGGTGGGGATCAAATAAAGGTTGTCGTCGGTAACCCGGTACATCTGTCCCTCTTTATCCGGCAGCTGTCCGGTGCCGAAACCCGATGCTTCATTGACAAGCAGCGGGGGCTGGATCTCCAGGTAGCCTGCTTTTGTGTTCATGTCCAGGAACCAGGAGATGAGGGCCCTCTGGAGCCTTGCCCCTTTTCCTTTGTAAACCGGGAAGCCGCTCCCAGTGATCTTGACCCCGAGCTCAAAGTCGATCAGGTCATGTCTGGTTCCCAGCTCCCAGTGGGACAGCGGCTGGTCGGGCAATTCCGGCATCCGGCCCCCCTCCCTGATGAGCCTGTTATCATCTGATGACTCCCCTTCAGGAACGGACACATGGGGAACATTCGGCACCTGCACCAGCAGGTCATTCAGTTCCTCCAGGGTTTCCTGGAGCCTTCGCTCGGATCCTTCAACCTTTTCCTTGATCGCCGTACTCTGCATTCTCAGTTCGCCGGCCTTCTCCTTTTCTCCTTTCCGGAACAGGATCCCGAACTCTTTGCTGAGACGGTTCAATTCGGCCTGAAGCCGGTTGGTTTCCACCTGGAGCTCCCTACGTTCATCATCTTTGGAAAGGATGGCAGCGATGACCCCGGGCTGGTTGAATTTCTTGATCCTTAAACGGTTGGCAATGGTATCCCTGTGGTCCCTGATAAATTGAATGGTCAGCATGGCAAACAAATAAAAAACCCGCAATACACTCTAAAGATAATGCATCACGGGTAAATGAGGTGTGACGGGGCCGAAGAATCTGTCAGTTTTCCAGCGGTTCGATGGAGACATAGGATTTGTTATCCCTTTTCCTTGAAAATTTCACCGTGCCGTCGATCATGGCAAACAGGGTGTGATCTTTTCCGATCCCCACGTTGTGGCCTGGATGATGGACGGTACCACGCTGCCTTACAAGGATGTTGCCGGCCCTGACCACCTGTCCCCCGTAAAGTTTTACGCCCAGTCGCTTGCTTTCGGATTCACGACCGTTCCTCGAACTTCCAGCTCCTTTCTTATGTGCCATTTCCTGCTAAAATTTGTGTTGTTTCAATTCCCGGACTTTTCTGCTTCTCCGGGTTTGTCTGGATATTTGGGATTATCTGCAGCCTTGGGATTATCTGCAGCCTTGGGATTTTCTGCAGCTGTGGCTTTGTCTGCGGCTTTGGCTTTGGCCTTGGGCTTGGCTTCGGCCTTGGGTTTGGCTTCGGCTTTGGGCCTGGCTTCGGCCTTGGGTTTGGCTTCGGCTTTGGCTTCATCCTTGGGTTTGGTTTCGGCTTTCGCCTTCTTTTCCGGGGCCTGCTCCGCTTTTTCTGCCGGCGGTGCTTTTGGTCCGGTGGATTTTTCAGAAATATCCCCGATCTGGATCTGTGTCAGATACTGGCGGTGCCCGTTCAGTTTTTGATACCCTTTCCTGCGTTTTTTCTTGAATACAAGAACTTTGTCTCCCTTCACATGCCCCATGATCGTGGCCTCGACCGACGCTCCCTTTACCAGCGGATCCCCGATGACAACCTTGTTGCCGGTATCGATCATCAATACCCTGTCGAAGGAGACCGTGTTCCCTTCTTTGCCTTTGAGCCGGTGGACATACAATTTCTGGTCCTTTTCAACCTTGAATTGTTGTCCCGCGATATCAACGATTGCATACATGATGGTTCTCTTTTGCCAAAAGTCAGATTTTGGGTTCGCAAAGATAGAAAAGATTGCAGGACCGGCAAAGATTTGAATGAATTATTTTTTAGCCGGGGGATTCATCCCCAGGAGCATGCAAAAAGATGTGTTCGGATTATGTCGGAGTTATTTCTATATTTGTGACCAAAGTGTGCAACTGACGGAATGGGTAAGATCAAATTAAATGTACTCGGCATTTCCTACAGCCAGACCCAATCAGGTGCCTATGCGCTGGTTCTGTCGGAGGAGGACGGAAACAGAAGGATCCCGATCATCGTGGGAGGATTTGAAGCACAGGCCATTGCCATCGAGCTGGAAGGACTGACCCCGCCCCGTCCGCTCACCCACGACCTTTTCAAGAATTTTTCCCAGTCATACGGGATCCGGATCCTGGAGGTGAACATTCACAAGCTCGAGGATGGTGTTTTCTTTGCCAATATCCTGTGCGACAACGGTGATCAGCGGATGACGCTGGATGCAAGGACATCCGATGCGATCGCCCTGGCGCTGCGGTTCGGGTGTCCCATCTACACCACGGAAGAGATCGTGGAAAAGGCCGGCATCATCCTGGATTTTGAAAAAGGATCGGGATTCGAACAGGCAGAGACCGGGTCCAGGCAAAAGAAACCTGCCCCGGGAAAAACAAGAAAAAGGACCAAACGTGCCGACCTGACAGAGATCAGCATGGAAGAGTTGAAAGCGATGTTGTCCGAAGCGGTGGCCAAGGAAGATTACGAAAAGGCTTCCGAGATCAGGGATGAGATTAACCGCCGGGCAAAATGATTCCCGATACATTGATCGTAGACACGCTGACTGCGGTGATTACGCAGGAACCTTTACAATCCATGTCGAACATTCTGCCCGAGATGACAGGCTTCAGCTTCAGCCTGGTACGGCTGTTGCGGGGACTGCTGGGAATGGCCGTGCTGACCTTCATCGCCTGGGTGTTCAGCACGAACCGCCGGGCCATATCCTGGAAGCTGGTGGGAACCGGACTGGCCCTGCAGCTGCTGCTGGCCATGGGGGTGCTCTTTGTGCCTTTTATCCAGGATTTTTTCGAAGTGATCGGAAAAATATTCGTAAAGATCCTGGCCTTCACAGGGGAGGGCGTTGAATTTCTCCTGAAGGACAACCAAACCGGGAAGGTGCATCCCGCCCTGCAGAACTTTGCCTTTTCCATCCTGCCCACGATCATCTTCTTCTCCGCCCTGATGAGCCTTCTGTTCTATCTGGGCATCATCCAGTTCGTGGTCCGCATCCTGGGATTCGTGCTCTCCCGACTCATGGGCCTGTCGGGGCCCGAGAGCCTGTCGGTCGCCGGAAATATCTTCCTGGGCCAGACGGAATCGCCCCTGCTGATCAAGGCATATCTGGAAAAAATGAACCGTTCGGAGATCCTGCTGGTCATGTCGGGTGGAATGGCCACCCTGGCCGGCGGCGTGCTGGCCGCGTACATCGGCTTTCTCGGGGGCGGGGATCCCGTCCAGCAGGTCATTTTTGCCAAGCATCTGCTC
>DSDZ01000434.1 GCA_011048475.1 Bacteroides sp.
CTGCTGGAAGAGCTTGTGAATACCAGGAGACACCTGCACCGCTACCCTGAGCTTTCTTTCCGGGAGCACCGCACCTCGGCCTTTATAAGGGAAAAACTGGATGCATGGGGGATCCCCTACCGATACCCGGTGGCAGGCACGGGGATCCTTGCCTGGATCAGCGGGGACCGGCCGGGCAGAAGGATCGCCCTGCGCGCTGACATGGATGCGCTGCCCATTAACGAGGAGACCGGACTTGAATTCAGCTCCCTGCATCCCGGGGTGATGCACGCCTGCGGACATGACGTACATATGACCTGCCTCCTGGGGGCCGTTCGCATGCTGAGCCGGCTCAGGGAGATGATCATGGGCGAGGTGCTGTTCGTGTTCCAGCCGGGTGAGGAGAAGGTGCCGGGCGGAGCCAGGCTGATGCTGGAAGAGGGGGTTTTTGAAGGGAGGATGCCCGACATGATCATCGCCCAGCATGTCCTGCCCGAGATGGAAGCCGGACACGTGGGATTCAGGCCGGGGACCTACATGGCCTCCAGTGATGAGCTGTACCTGACGGTGAAAGGGAAGGGCGGTCATGCGGCCCAGCCTGAGCATCTCCGCGACCCGGTCCTGATGTCGGCGCAGATCCTCATCGCCCTGCAGCAGGAGATCCGGAAAGCATCCCCGGAAGGAGTGCCCACGGTGCTCGCCTTCGGAAAGGTGGCGGCCGGCGGGGCCGTGAACGTGATCCCGGATGTTGTGCAAATGGAGGGGACCTTCCGGACCATGGATGAATCCTGGAGACAGGAGGCACACCGCCTGATCGGGAAGATCGCCTCGGATATTGCTGAAAGCGATGGCGGAAAAGCAGATCTGGAGATCCGCCACGGGTACCCGGTGCTCCGGAACCACGTGGAGCTAACCCTGAAAGCCAGGGAGCTGGCCGTCGGGTTCCTGGGCGAAGGTTCGGTGGAAGAGATGGGGATCCGGATGACCGCCGAGGACTTTTCCTGGTTCGCTGGTGCCGTTCCCGGCATGATGTACCGGCTCGGAGTCAGGTCGCCCGCATCGGAGCAGGTGTTCGCACTACACACTCCCGGATTCAGGGCGGATGAGTCCGCACTCGGAACGGGAAGTGCCCTGCTTTCCTTCCTGGCCGTTGAACTGCTGAACCACCCACCCGTTTAAAAAAAAAGCCGGGAGCGGAAGGTTAATCAAAAAAATGAAACTAAATTTGGGCCGTATCAATCAATAAAACTTAAGAAATGGCTTACGTAATAACAGATGATTGTACTGCATGCGGTACCTGCATTGACGAATGTCCGGTGGAAGCGATCAGCGAAGGAGATATCTATGTGATCGATCCCGAACTCTGTACCGACTGCGGTGCGTGCGCAGATGTATGTCCCGTGGAGGCTATTCACCCTGAATAAGAGGATCATAAAAGACAAACCGGGGTGGCTGTCTCAGTCACCCTGTTTTTTTTAAGCCCGGCCGGATTTCATCAGATGAAACTGAAAAGAAAAATATTCACCGTCATTTTCGGGACGGACACTCCTGCCGGAAAGGCTTTTGACGTTGCCATGCTGACAGGTCATTCCATCATTGCGGTCCCCACCGGGATCATCTCGGTGGAACTGGGGAAGGCGGTGCGGGAAGGAAGGCGGAAAGGGAAAAAGGCCTGTCCCGCCTGCGGCCACCAGCCGCACGATGACGATGCCCGTTTCTGTAAGATATGCGGGAGTCCGTTGTACTAACCAAAATCACGCGGCAGGATGAACCAAGAACCCGGCAACTCAAAGCGGCTGATCCTCTCCATCATTGTCATCACATCCTTTATCAATCCCTTCCTGGGCGGTGCCATCAATATCGCCCTGCCGGCCATCAGCGGGGAGTTTTCCATGGGTGCGGTGGGCATGAGCTGGGTGGCCATGGCCTTCATCCTCTCCTCGGCCGTGTTCCTGGTTCCCTTCGGGAAGCTGGCCGATATCAACGGAAGGAAAAAGACCTTTTTGTGGGGGAATGTGATCATCATGATCACCGGGCTGCTCTGCGCCCTGGCCCCATCCGGAACCATGCTGATCATTTTCAGGGCGCTCCAGGGTATCGGGAGCGCCATGGTCTTCGGAACCGGTGTGGCCATCATCACTTCCGTGTATCCGCCGGGAGAGCGGGGCAAGGCCATCGGGATCTCGGTGACCGCCGTTTATGTCGGCCTGTCCCTGGCTCCGTTCCTGAGCGGGATCCTGACCCAGTACCTGGGATGGAGGAGCATCTTTTATGCCATCATTCCCTTCCAGCTGCTGGTCATCCTGGTCACCTGGCTGGGGATCGGGGATGAGTGGGCCGATGCAAGGGGGGAGAAATTCGACCTGCGGGGTGCGGTCCTGTACCTTTTCTCCATGTCGGCATTCATGTTCGGGTTTTCAGGGCTTCCCGACACCCTTTCCGTTTTCCTCACCGCCGCAGGACTTTCGGGGCTGATTGCGTTTGCCCTGCTGGAGCTCCGGACGAAGCACCCTGTTTTCAACATTGCCCTGTTCACCCGGAACAGGCTGTTCGCTTTCTCGAACCTGGCCGCCCTGATCAATTATGCCACGACCTTTGCCATCACATTTCTGCTGAGCCTCTATCTCCAGTATGTAAAAGGGCTCTCTCCCAGGGATGCCGGGTTCGTCCTGATCACCCAGCCGGTGACCATGGCACTTGTCGCTTCCTGGTCCGGAAAACTGTCGGACAAATACGATCCCCGGATCCTCTCATCCGCAGGGATGGGGGTGATTGTCGGGGGACTGGTCCTGTTGAGTTTCCTGTCCGAAGTCACTCCCTTCACCTACCTTGTCCCCTCGCTGGTGGTCGTGGGCCTGGGCTTCGGGATGTTCTCCTCCCCCAATACCAATGCGGTCATGGGCTCGGTTGGGAAAAAATACCTGGGTGTGGCATCCGCCACCGTGGGGACCATGCGGCTGACGGGACAGATGGTCAGCATGGGCGTGGCCACCATGATGCTGCAACTGTTTATCGGGAACCGTCCGCTCTCCGCAGGGGTATCCGGCGAATTCCTGGCCAGCATGCGAACGACGCTGGTCATTTTTGCGGCACTCTGCACACTGGGGGTGTTTGCCTCCCTCGCCAGGGGGAAAAAGACGGCAAACCGGGACTGACGACGGTTTTCAGGCCGGAGGGTTTCCTCAGGGATCGTACCTGGATTCCCTGAGGATGGCGTAGTAATCCCGGCGGGTCATCAAACCGGAAAGCGTGCGCTGTGGATGTCTGCCCGCATATTCCCTGACGATCTGGCGGCCCAGCCAGACTGCTGCCCTGCCCGGCGACTCCCCTGTAAAATAGGAGGTATAGGGAGCATCGTCCACAAATTTCCTGATCACCAGCGGATCGCCTGAGAAGAGCAGTTTCTGCTCCACCAGGTGGGTCCACATCTGTTTTTCATTTTTCCTGCACCATTCCAGCTGCGCGGCTGTAAACCCTGTTTTCAGGCTGTCCTCCAGCCGGGGGAACATGGCATCCAGAAAATGAAGGAGCATCCCCTGGTGAATGATCCTTGTGAGCAGGTTGTCCACCGAATCATTGTAGGGACAAATCCGGGTGCCCCATGCATACAGCACATCAGCCGGGATCTTTTCGGGGATCTTGTTCCTGGTCAGGTACCTGGGGATCCCCATCTGTTCGTAGTAGGGGCAATCGCTGCCCAGGTACTGGTCCAGGCCCACCCCGATAAACCGGTCGACCGTGAACAACCCGTGGTTGAACCGGCTCACATATCCCACCACCCTTGGGAGGGTGGAATCGGGAAAGTGGTAAAGGTAGTGCCTGAATCCGTCCGTGAGTTTCCGGTTGACCTGTTCCATGTCCGAAAAAACCTGACCGGTGTATTGATAGACCTCCCTGTTCGCCGGATCATTCACGAACATGGAAAGATACGACGGGTACCGTTTCCCCGATCCGGGACCGATCCGGATGATGTGCACATTGAAGATGTCGAAGAAATCGCCGTAGCTGTCGTAAAAATATCCGATGGCCTCCTCCAGTGTGTCCATATCCATTTCAAACAGCTCCCTGTCAAACCTTTCCACCAGCACGGTCTCCCGGATGCCCGTGGTGTCCACCTCCATCGGGTTCCGGTTGCACCCAATCAGGATCACCAGCTGGCAGGACACAAAAAAGCAGATCTTTTGAACAGGTCTCATCATATTATGTAAATTTGAACCGTTGTTATAAGGCTTTAAAAATACACAATATGAAACGAATCCTGGTCACCTTGCTCATTCTTATCTCACTGTCGGCCGTTTACGGGCAGCGTATGAGATTCAGCGTCCATGCAGATCCGCAGTTTTCCTGGTTCCGCTCCGATGAAGCGCATGTGACACCGGACGGGTCGGTATTTCATGCGCAGACCGGCGTATTCATGGATCTTTTCTTTGCCAATCATTATGCATTTGCCGTGGGACTGGGCATTAACAACATGGGAGGTTCCCTGCTCTATTCGGATTCCACGATGGTCGTTTCCAAAAGCGATACGCTCTTCGCCCTTCCCGGACAGAGCCTGAAACACCGGCTGCAGTACATTGACATCCCCCTGGGACTGAAACTGAAGACGGAAGAGCTGGGCTACACCACCATTTTCTTCCAGTTCGGATTCAATC
>DSDZ01000433.1 GCA_011048475.1 Bacteroides sp.
CATGGGCGGTAGGATCTCGGCTCGCCAGCACACTGTTATGCCCCTTTCCGATGATCTTCCCGTCTTTGACGATCACCGCCCCGAATGGCCCCCCTTCGCCGGACCTCATTCCGGTGAACGCCTCTTCAATGGCAAGCTCCAGGTATTTCCTATGGTCTGTCACGGATCCGGTTTTCTCCCTGCAAGATAATGGACCCGTTCGATTTATTGTATATTTATGACTGTTTATTTGACATGCACCCGACAATTCCCGCTTGCCATGAAATACACAAAAATGATCATCCCCGCATGGGTTCTTCTGCTCTACATCCTTCAGTCCAGCATGGAACCTTTCGGGGCGGACCGGCGGAAGGCACACGATGGACGGCGCCTGGAAGCGGTCAGGTCTGCAAAACCATGAGACAAATCACATCAAAACTGTTTATGATATGAAATACGGACATTTTGACGACAGCCGCAGGGAATACGTGATCACCGATCCGCGGACACCCTATCCGTGGATCAATTTCCTGGGTTGCGAGGATTTCTTTTCCATCATCACCCACACGGCAGGGGGATACAGTTTTTTCAGGGATGCCCGGCTCCGGAGGATCACCCGGTACCGGTACAACAATGTGCCGGTGGACGATGGGGGGAAATATTTTTACATCCATGATAACGGAAAGGTATGGTCGCCCGGCTGGAAGCCGGTGAAGCATCCCCTGGACCGGTTCGAATGCAGGCACGGACTGGGTTACAGCATCATCACGGGAGAGGTGGACCGCCTGGAGGCCGAGGTGCTCTACATGGTTCCCCCGGGTTACCGGGGGGAGGTTCAACGGGTCAGGCTCACCAACCACGGGGACCGTCGGCGTTCCTTCTCGCTCTTCTCGTTCGTGGAATGGTGCCTGTGGGATGCGCTGGATGATGCCTCCAACTTCCAGCGGAATTTCTCCACGGGAGAGGTGGAGATCGGCGGATCCACCATCTATCACAAGACCGAATTCCGCGAACGGAGGAACCATTACGCCTTTTACACGGTCAACGCGGATATCGAAGGGTTTGACACGGACAGGGACACGTTCACCGGGCTCTACAACGGGTTCGATGCACCCGATGCGGTCATGGAGTGCCGTTCGCGCAACTCCCGTGCCCATGGCTGGTCGCCCGCTGCCTCTCACCACCTGAAGGTGGAACTGGGGCCCGGGGAAGAAAAGCAGTTCATCTTTGTCCTGGGGTACGTGGAGGTGCCGGTGGAGGAAAAATTCCAATCCCTCCAGGTCATCAATAAAAAGCCTGCGGAGCAAATGATCGCTCAGTTCGGCAGCCCGGAGGATGCGGACCGGGCCTTCAGGGCGCTGGGAGCATTCTGGGACGACCTGCTTTCGGTTTTCCGGCTGAAGCATCCCGACGGGAAACTGAACCGGATGGTGAACATCTGGAACCAGTACCAGTGCATGGTGACCTTCAACTTCAGCCGCAGCGCCTCGTTCTTCGAGTCGGGTATCGGACGTGGCATGGGCTTCAGGGACTCGAACCAGGATCTGATCGGGTTCGTGCACCAGGTGCCCCAACGTGCCAGGGAGCGGATCATCGACATCGCTTCCACCCAGTTTGAGGACGGGGGCGCCTACCACCAGTACCAGCCGCTGACAAAGAAGGGAAACGATGCGGTGGGGAGCAATTTCAACGACGATCCCCTCTGGCTGATCCTGGCCGTTGATGAATATCTCCGGGAGACGGGCGACTGGCAGATCCTGGAGGAGATGGTCCCCTTCGATAACGACGAAACCAACCGGGCCACCCTGTTCGAACACCTGAAAAGATCTTTCTACCATGTGGTCCACAACCTGGGACCGCACCGACTGCCGCTCATCGGCCGGGCCGACTGGAACGACTGCCTGAACCTGAACTGCTTTTCCGATACCCCCGGGGAGTCCTTCCAGACCACGGAGAACAGGGAAGGGGGCGTGGCCGAATCGGTCTTCATTGCCGGCCTTTTTATATTATACGGCGGGGTCTTCGAGCAGCTTTGCCGGAGGCTGGGCAAAACGGAAGAAGCCGGCCGGGCGGCCGGACACCTGGAGGAGATGCGGAAAGCCGTGGATGTCCATGGCTGGGACGGGGAGTGGTTCGTCAGGGCCTATGACCATTTCGGGGAGAAGGTGGGGAGCAGGGAATGCGAGGAAGGCAGGATCTTTATCGAATCCCAGGGAATATGCATCATGGCGGGGATCGGCATCGGGGACGGCCGGGCCGGGAAAGCGCTGGATTCGGTGAAGGAGCACCTGGACTGTCCCTACGGCATTGTCCTGAACAATCCGGCATTCACCACCTATATCCTGAAATACGGCGAGATAAGCTCCTACCCGGAAGGGTACAAGGAGAATGCGGGCGTTTTCTGCCACAACAATCCCTGGATCATGATCGCTGAGACCATGCTGGGGAACGGGGACGCCGCATGGGAATATTACCGGAAGATCTGTCCCCCCTACCTGGAAGAGATCAGCGATCTGCACCGCACGGAGCCTTACGTGTATGCCCAGATGATCGCCGGGAAAGATGCCCATAAACCGGGAGAGGCGAAGAACAGCTGGCTCACCGGCACGGCTGCCTGGAACTTTTACGCGATCACCCAGTACATCCTGGGGATCCGGGCCGGTTACGACGGCCTCCACATCCATCCGGTGATCCCGAAGGAATGGGACGGCTACAGGGTGGTCCGGAAATTCAGGGGGGCCACTTACCGGATCGAGGTCACCAATCCGGACCATGTTTCAAGCGGCGTCAGGGAGATCCGCCTGAACGGGAAAAAATTGCAGGGCACCGTGCTGCCCCTTTGCGAAAAAGGCAGCACGCAGGAGGTGAAGGTGGTCATGGGATCCTGAACCCCTAGAGATAACGAGTCAGGCATACCCCGGAGGAAGCCTACAAATACTTGTTTTACAAGGATTTTCAGCGACGATGGGGTATGCCTGACGTTTTACCACCTTGGGGATGCTTTTGAAGCACGTTGCCAGAAAGCATCCCCCCGCGATCTGAAAGGATTTCCGCGACAGCTGCTCAGGTCACAGGCTCCTGTTCCTGTCGATGAGCCTGTTGATGGTCTGCACCGAGGCGGCGGACCGCAGTCCGTCCTCCGGCGTGTTCAAGCAGTAATCCACCAGCCGGTCCACCGAAGAGGTGGCCACGTGCATGCGCGTGTCGGATGAACCGTAGTAGATGTAAACGGTCCCGTCCTCATCCGCGATCCAACCATTGCAGAAAAGCACGTTGGAGACATCTCCCACCCGTTCTTCTCCCATGGGGGCCATGAAGTGCCCGTGGGGACGGTGGATCACCCTGGAGGGATCGTCCGGGGCGGTCATGAACATGTAGAGCGTGTACCGGAGCCCGGCAGCCGTATTGCGCACCCCGTGCGCCAGGTTCAGCCATCCGTATCCGGTTTTGATGGGCGGCGGACCCTGCCCGTTCTTTACCTCGTACACCGTATGGTAGGTTTTGGGATCCATGATCTTCTCCTCCTTCACCTCGGCCCTTTCAATGGAATCGGACAGTCCGAATGCGATCCCGCCGCCTTTCCCCGTTTCAATGAATCCGTCCTGGGGACGGGTATAAAAGGCGTACTTGCCCCCGATGAATTCCGGATGCAGCACCACGTTCCGCTGCTGTCCCCCGTAAGTCACCAGGTCCGGCAGCCGTTCCCATTCCTCCAAATCCCTCGTGCGTGCGATCCCTGCCGCGGCCACCGCGCTGCTGGTATCCCCGGGAGGGGCACCGGGATCCTTCCTTTCGGTGCAGAAGACCCCGTAGAGATACCCGTCCTCGTGCTGGGTAAGCCTGATGTCGTATACGTTGGTGTCCGGCTCGCCGGTCTCGGGCATGGTCACGGGCCTTTTCCGGAACCTGAACCCGTCCACCCCGCTTTTACTTTCGGCCACCGCGAAGAACGACTTGCGGTCATTTCCTTCGGTTCGCACCACAAGCAGGTACTTCCCCTTCCATTTGACGGCCCCCGCATTGAAGGTGGCGTTGAACCCGTTCCTTTCCAGGAAGCGGGGATTGGTCTCCGGGTCGAAGTCGAACCGCCATTCCAGCGGCACATGGTCTCGGGTAACCACCGGGTACCTGTACCTTTCATAAATCCCGTTCACGCTGAACAGTTTCTCGTTCTTCCTGGACAGGAGGGCTTCTTGCTCCTTCCTGATCCGTTCCATCCGTTCCCGGAATAGATCGCCTTTCATCCGTTATTGTATTTATTGGTTACAGGATCCTTTCGGATGCCTATTCGATCACAAAGGAGGCTTCCTCTCCCCCGGCCGAGCTGGGTCCGATCCAGACCCGGAATTCGCCCGGTTCCACCCCCCACCGGTTATCGGCTCCGTAATAGTGAAGGTCTTCCGCCCTGAGGGTGAATTCCACCTCCGCGGAGGCTCCCGGCTCCAGTCCCACTTTCCTGAACCCCTTCAGTTCCTTCACGGGTCGTGTCACCGTCCCCACCAAATCGCGCACATAGAGCTGCACCACCTCCTCTCCGAAACGGTCGCCCGTGTTGGTAAGGGTCACCGTAAGGTGTATGGAATCATTCAGTCCCATGCTGCTGCGGTCCAGTGTGAGGCCGCTGTATTCAAATTCCGTATAGCTGAGTC
>DSDZ01000185.1 GCA_011048475.1 Bacteroides sp.
CCGCTTCCTCCCCTGCAGGCTGCTCCGGTTCTGTCACCTCGTCCAGCGGGAGATGCTCCCGCCTTGATCTGAGAAAATCCAGCGCCTGATGGATCACGATTTTCTTCAGCCAGGCACCGAAACTCACCTCTCCCCGGTAACCGCCTATTCTTGTAAATGCCTTTAAGAACGCTTCCTGCATGACATCCTCGGCATCATCAGGATCCCCGACGATCCGCAGGGTTGTGTTGTACATGGCCGCATGGTAACGCCTGTATATCTCAAACTGCGATTTTCGCTCTCCCCGCCTGCAACCCTCGATCAACTCCCGGTTCCGGGGAATCATGCCGGATTCATCGTATACTGCCAAAATGACGATTGGTTTTTTCGAATGTTGCATGTAAGTTAAAAAAAAAGCATTTGATAATTGGACCGGAAAGCTGTAAATTGTCCTCCCGGACTCCTTAATTATAAGAAAATTAAGTACATGAAAAATAAATACTTAATACCCCTGCTGGGAATCCTGTTCACCTTTTCACTCTCGTGTCAGAGATTGCCCGAACCTGATTTTTCCGTTGTTCCCGAAGAGAATCCGGAAGCAGGGGACAGCATCGTTTTCATCAACAGTTCGGCTGATGCGGACTCCTATGAATGGGAGTTCGGTGACGGGGGCACCTCCAGCCAGGAGAGCCCGGTCTACATCTATGAACAGGCCGGGATCTACAATGTAAAACTCACTGCATACAATAAAGCCGGGGAAGAAAGTTCCTCCCGGACACTGACCATCTTCGAACCCACCGTTCTCGGTTTTTTCGTGTATGACAGCACCGGGGAAGTCGCCCTGGAAGATGCGGAGGTATGGGTGTATGACAATGAGGATGACTGGAACTGGTTCGGTGAGCCGCAGATGATCGGAACAACGGACCATACCGGGCTTGCGGTCTTTATGAATGTGGACCCGCTGGTGTATTACATCTGGGTTGTCAAAGAGGAAACCAACGGGTTCTGGGCATCGGGAGGGTACACCTCGGAGGTGGTCCTGAACGAGAACAATTATTACAATGTCTTCTGCACCTGGCTGGAATACGAAAAGAAAACATCCCAGGGACACAGGGAACTGCTGCGGAAAATTTCCAACCCGGTTCCACAGCGATTCAGGGCGGTCATGATTCCTGGCCGGCCGGTGGGAGACTGACCTGGTGAACCGCATCCAGGACCGTTCCGTCCACCCATTTCACCACGGCCACCACCTTCTCCTCCAGGCGCGGGGGAGCGGGAATTCCGCAGATGCGGTCCGCTTCCTGCTTCAGCTCCCCAAGCGATTTGAAGGGAAGTGAACTGTTTCGGGTTGCCTCGATGAGATCTTCCCTCAGCGGATTGACAGCGATCCCACGCTCGGTCACGATCACATCGATCAGCTCACCGGGGCCGCACAGGGTGGTCACCCGCTCCCTGAGCACAGGGATCCTGTCCCGGAAAAGCGGCAAGGGCAGGATCACGGTTTTGGAATAGAGACAGTTCTGCCATCCCCCGATCCCGTGAAGCAGGTACCCGTCCGAATGGGTCACCACATTGGCATTGAATTCCAGGTCCACCTCGGTGGCGCCCAGGACCACCACGTCCACCAGGCCGGCAAAATTGCCTTTCCCGTGATAGTTGTAGCTGGTAAACGGACTGGTCCAGATGTGGTTCGGATTCTCGGCCATGGACCGCACCCCGTCCAGATCGAAGGTTTGTCCGTCCAGCAGGTAGTCGATCAGGCCTTCCTCAAGCATGGATACCAGGAACTTGTTGCTGCCCCCCCGTGCGAACCTTGCACGGATACCCTTATCTTTCATGATCTTCCGGAAATACTCTCCTACCGCCAGGGAGGTGCCCCCGGCGCCTGACTGGAAGCTGAATCCGTCCCGGATGATCCCTGCCGCATCGCAGAACCGGGCGGTGAGCTCCGCCAGCAGGAGCCTGTCGGGCGACCGGGTGATCCGGGTCGTTCCCGAAACGATCTGTGCCGGATCCCCGAGCCTGTCCACCTCCACAACACAATCCACGTCATTTCCCTGGATCTGCCAGGGAACACAGGGAAAATCCACCGGGTGATCGGTGACCACGATCACCTTTTCGGCATACCTGGAGTCGGCCAGTGCAAATCCCAGTGAACCGCATGCAGAGCTTCCGTACAGGCCGTTGGCGTTCCCGAAAGGATCCGCAGCCGGCGCACCGATCACGGCAATATCAATCCTGACCTCCCCGTCCTGCACGGCCTGGTACCTTCCGCCGTGGGACCTGAGTACGCCCGTTCCGCTCATTCCTCCTTCTGAAACAAATTTTCCCAGGGGACCGTTCATGCTTCCTTCGATCCGTTCGATCGTTCCGTCCTGCAGATAAGGGATCAGGTGTCCGTGGCAGGGAAAGGAGGCGGACGGGAACCATCTCAATCCCCGCACCCCCATCTCATGTGCAATATCAAAGAGCTGGTTGGCCAGCAGGTCTCCGTTCCTGAAATGGTGGTGGGTGGAGAGGGTCATGCCATCACGCAGGCCGCATCTTTCAAGGGCCTCACGCAGGCTGCCCACCCGTTTGTCACCTCCGGGAGGATGGTCTGCGCAACTGGAAATGGGCGGTCCGTACCGCCTGCCCCCGGGCCTGTATTCGTCCACGCCCATGTACGGGACCACCGGTTCCCCGTTGATCCGGTCCGGGATCCTTCGTCCTGCTTTGTTGGTCATAAAATTCATTGGTCGGTTGTTTCACTGGTTTGCAGAGGGGAGGGTCCCGGGTCACTTCTGAGCCCGAACCGGTAAGCCAGTTCCATGGTCTGCCACGCCCGCCTCACCACGGGAGGGTCGATCATCTTTGATCCGATGGCGATGACCCCCTCCCCCCTGGCCCCGGCCTCTCGAAAGGCATTGATGATCTCCTCCGCACGCACGATCTCTTCTTCCCGGGGCCTGAATCCTTCCCGGATCACGGCCACCTGCCTGGGATGGATGCATCCCATTCCCTCAAAACCCAGCCCCCTGGAATGAAGCACGTTCACCTTCAGTCCTTCCATGTCGTCCACGTCCGAAAAAACAGAATCTATGGGCTGGATCCCGGCCGCTTTGCAGGCATTGACCAGCCGGGTGCGGGCATACAGGGATTCCTTTCCTTCAGGGGTTCTTTTTACCCCCAGGTCAGCAGTGTAATCTTCCAGGCCGATGGCCATCGCCGCCACCCGGTCGGATGAGGTGGCGATCCCGAAGGCACGCTCCACTCCCAGGCAGCTTTCGATGATGGGCATGTAATAGATCACCCGGTCCTGACCGGCTTCCTGAAGGATGGTCCTGACCCTTTCATCCACCTGCCGTACCTGGTCCGGGGATTCGCATTTTGGAATCAGGATCACATGCACATGATGGGGCACAATGTATTCCAGGTCCTCAAGTCCCCCGGGCAGCTGGTTGATCCGCACCATTCGTTCGGCCCCGTAAAAATCCACCTGCCGGAGAGCGTTCCGCACCAACAGGGCGGCTTCGGTTTTTCTGTCGGGTGCCACCGAATCCTCCAGATCAAGGATGATCCCGTCGGGCTGATGGATCCCCGCATTCAGCATCATCCGGGGGGTGTTCCCGGGAAGGTAGAGCCGGGTGAACCTGAACCTGTCCTTCGTGGATTCATAGCGGTTCCCGGGGATCATTTCCGGGATCCAGGGTTCCCCTCCGATCCCCAGTTTTTTTACGGCGGCTTCCAGCCTGGCCGCGATCACAAAGGGAAGGGCACCGGAATCTTCCATCTCCACCTCGGCATGGCAGATGCCCAGTCCGTTCAGTACCTCCTGCACCTGCTGCCTGATCTGCTCCCCGAACAGGGAACCCACCCTGCTCTCCAGCCGGAGGATAATCCCTCCTTTCTGAAGGGGACGCAACCGCACCAGGCAGTCCGACCTTGTCTGTTCACCGCTGTTTCCGGCTGTGGCTTTGCGATCCATGATACAAATGATTCATTACAGAATGTTTAATAGAGGAAACTCAGCAGGATCCCCGCGGCTACGGCCGATCCGATCACTCCGGATACATTGGGTGCCATTGCATGCATCAGCAGGTGATTGGACGGGTCCTCCTTCAGCCCCATGTTCTGAACCACCCTGGCACTGTCGGGTACCGCCGAAACCCCGGCTGCCCCGATAAGGGGGTTCAGTTTGTTCTCATCCTTCAGGAACAGGTTCATGACTTTCGCAAAGACAATCCCTCCCGCGGTGGCCACCATAAAAGAGACGGCCCCCAGGGCAAAGATCATCAGCGAATCGGTGGTCAGAAACCGGTCGGCCTGGGTGGATGCTCCCACGGTCAGCCCCAGCAGGATGGTCACAATGTCGATCATGGAGGTCCTGGCGGTATCCGCCAGCCTTTTGGTCACACCTGATTCCTTCAGGAGGTTCCCGAAGAAAAGCATTCCCAGCAGGGGCAGTGAATTGGGGGAGATGAAGGTGGTGACGATCAATCCGACCAGGGGAAAGATGATCTTTTCAGTTTTGGATACGGCCCGGGGGGGACTCATTTTGATCAGTCTTTCCTTCCTGGTGGTCAGCAGCCGCATGATGGGTGGCTGGATGACGGGGACCAGGGCCATGTACGAG
>DSDZ01000332.1 GCA_011048475.1 Bacteroides sp.
GAAAGCACCCTGTTCAACATGGGGAAATGCTGGTGGACCAGGGCGGCAAACTGGGAGATGCGGAGGGTCGGAAAGGATGCCGGGCGCAGCCTGAGGAACTTCCAGAAATGAGCGGGAACAGGGTGCCCGCTTAAATGATCCAGCAGGTCCAGGTGCCGGTTTCGCAGGGTGGTCACGTAAGGACCTTCTTTCCCGCTGATTCCCGGAAATCCCGACTGGCCGTAGAGGATCGCTTCCAGGGATGTCCGGCTGTGCTTGTATTCCAGGAGCAGCTGAAGTGGAACGGTGGCAGTTGCCATCTCGAAAGGCACCCTGTTGATGGGCAGTCCGAAACCCGATGCCAGTGCCCGGTACAAGGTTTTCTGCCAGTTTCTTTCATTGTTGATGAAGGTCTTAAGGATTCTGGCACTTTTCCCGGCAGCCCTTTCAGACTGCAGGTGGCGAAGCCACAGACGCAGATATGGGGCGGGAAGGTGTCTGATAAACTGGGAACATGGGAGCCACATATCGTTGATCCGTAACATCCGGTACCTCATTTCCAGGCCCGGGGGGTATCGGATTACCAGCGTTGGAATCCGTCTCCCGAAGCAATTGAAAACATCGCGGTCGTGGACCCTGACCACATGGAGAATGACATTGGCAAAGGCCGGATCAGACTGGTGCCGGTGCCTGCTCCAGTCAGAACTGCACACATGGATCTCCACATTCCCCGCCCAGACAATGCCGTCAATCCTGATGCGTGCGTTAAAAAAATCAGGTCCCGAATGCATGTTGGGTTCTCCTGTCCTCAGGATTTCCAGGCTCCTGCCGCAGGTGCTCCTCAGGTTGAGATGATCGAAGAGCCTTCTTCCCCAGATGAATTGCAGAAATTCTTCGTTTACCATGATGGATGCGCCCCTTAACCGGGTACACGCATTGATGTGTTGAAGGGTGGACGGATCGCAGCCAAAGGGGAGGATCAGAAAGAATAGGCCAGTCCTGCTGACAATTCCAGGGTCCTGATCACCAGATCCGATTCAATATCGGGAATTTCTTCTTCCATTCCACGCAGGAGGTCAAAACTGTAACCGAACCTGGACCGGCTCTGAAAATAATCCACTCCCAGCCGGAGGGCAATTGCAGGGTTGAGCGTAAAACGCATGCCGCCGCCGGCTGTAAAACCCAGGGAAACACTGTTGTTGCTCACCCGGGCAAGGAGTTGTGTGCCGTCAAAGGATACCTGGAGGTCCTGATCGGGAGGCCGTTGGACGGTTACCCCCACCAGTGCCCTGAAATCCAGATAGATCCTCCTGGCTGGTCTGAGTGAAAATTGGGGACCGGTGAAGAGGCTGATATAATTCCAGAAATCGGATCCGTACATAATCGCCTCCTCTTCCGGAATCGCCAGGGGTTCGGATGCATGGGATTCCACATAGCGGATCATATCACCCAGCATCGAGTCCCTGTTTGCCAGATTTGATCCGAATGAGAATGATCCCCCGATTCCCAGGTACGAGACCGGGAAATAGCCTGCATCGAACTTGATGGCAGCCCCCGGGTAAGCGTAACCCGTAGCGGACAGGTCCCCTTCATCGGCATATGCAGTAAGCGGGAGACTGGTACCGAATGAGAGGCTGGCAAAATTCTGCTGGGCACATGCGGCTGCTGTGATCAACAATAGCGGGATCCAGAGATGTCTTCCCATTTTTCATCCGGTTCAGACCAAAAGTACCGAATTTTTTCTTATTGATGGATATCAGCCTTTGAAATCCCTGGTTTTATGGGTGTCGTCGCAGAAAGGTTTGTTCCGGGAGCCGCCGCACCTGCACAGGTAAACGGGACCCTCCTTTTCGATTTCCTCCCCACGGGCATCCAGGATCCTGAATTTCCCGGTCACTTCCAGGGGTCCCCCCCGGTTGACTCTGAAGGTTGCCTTGCGTTCACTCATGGATTAGCCGTTAAAATCCGTAAATCCTATTTTCCTGTGTGTTCCGTCACAGAATGGCATGCTGCCCGAATTCCCGCACCTGCAAATGGATGTCATTCTCAATGTCTTCATTTGATTGCCATCCGGACCGATGATCTTAAACTCCCCTTCAACGATCAGGGGCCCGTTCCTCATGACCCTGACCGTGGCAGGTTTTATCTCTGCCGCTTCTTCGGTCAGGGTTTCAGGGGTCACTTCAGCCTTTGCCTCCTGCCTGTCCTTCAGGGATGCCTGTTCCTCCCGGGACAGGTCAGCATTATATTTCCATGTCAGTGCCTGGGTGGGGCATTTGTTCACCACCTCGATGATCTTCCGCGTGGGTGCTCCTTCCATGTTGACCCAGGGCCTTCGGCCCGGATTGAATACTTCGAGCAGCTCCCGGAAACAGGTGGTGGCATGGATGCACCTGGATGGTTTCCAGAAAACCGTGATTTCCCCGTTCGTGTATTGCCTGTTCCTCGGGTCGTCCATGTAAATTCCGGTAAGGGTGTTCAGCAATACAAAACAACTGTCAGCTTTGAATGTTCATGCCGGAACCACCGGCCGGGTTCTGTATAAAGAATGATCGAAAGAAAGGTGTTATTTAAGAATAAATTAACCATAATTTAAACATTCGCCGCTCATCCAGGAACAGGTCCCCGATGTGGCAATCACACTCATCTGCACCATTGCGGCACCTGGCCGAAAGATTTAACAGGTTGATATAAAATGTTTTTGAATCTTCATCGTCAGGATATTTTTTTCGCTGAAACAGGATCAGTGGTCCCTTTTGATACCAGAAGAACCCAGTGGTCCGGGTCTCTGAAATATTAAATTAGTGTGAATGCACTTCCCGAATTAAGACACTCATAATACGTCCGTCACATTCAGGTAACACGAAAGAATTTCCTTTACAGTAGTCTACAGGTAATCATATATCATTGAATGAAACGGTTTTTTTTGACTCATCTTTTCTTTGTACTGCTATGTGCCGGGCTGACAGCCCAGACGGGAAATCCATCGGGAACGATCAGGGGAAAAATAATTGATGCTTCCACCGGGGAACCGTTGATCGGAGCAAATGTATTCATTACTGGGACAACCGTTGGAACCATCACTGATTTTGACGGGAATTTTTCACTCACAGGTGTCAGACCGGGGTATTGTGAGCGTGACAGCTTCGTATGTTTCCTATGAAACCCAGTTATTTGAGGATGTGGAGGTTCCCGAAGGCGATGTGGTGATCCTGAACGGCAACCTGAACCTTTCATCGCAGGAGCTTCAGGAGGTGGTGGTCACAGCCAGGAAAAGGGAACAGACGGAAGCCGCGGTCCTGGTCATGAAAAAGAAGATGCCCTCGGTCCTCGACGGTATTTCCTCCCAGCAGATCTCCCGCCTGGGAGACAGCAATGCCGCAGCTGCACTGAAGCGGGTGACCGGCGTATCGGTACAGGAAGGTAAATATGTGTATGTCAGAGGATTGAGTGATCGCTACAGTACCACAACCCTGAATGGTGCCCAGATCCCCGGACTGGATCCGGAAAAGAACACGGTGCAGATGGACCTGTTCCCGAGCAACATCATCGAAAATTTGATGGTCTATAAAACCTTTGCCCCGGATCTTCCGGCCACCAGTACCGGGGGACTGGTGAACATTTATACAAAAGACTTTCCTGAAAGGTTCACCCTGCAGTTCTCGGCCGAGCTGGGTTATAATTCCCAGTCGAGTTTAAGGAACGATTTTCTTTCTTATGCAGGGGGGAGTAAAGACTGGCTCGGGATCGATGACGGCACAAGGGATATCCCTGATGCTGTCCACAAGTACACCGAAGACGGACAGATCCCTTACCTGTACCAGAACAATGACACGCTTGATCTGATCAGTAAATCCTTTAATAACAACCTGGATAACCTGGAGAAATACTCATTGCCCGATATGTCGTATTCATTCTCTGCCGGCAACCAGCTCAAGCTGTTTGGCAGGGCACTCGGTTTTAACCTGGCAGCCAATTATTCCCACAGGTACAGCATGTACCGCGATGGTGATTACCAGAAGACCACCAGTCCCCTGAATATCGACAACCCCAACCTGAAAGTGAACTTCAACGATGATTTTGCAGTGGAGTCCACCATCTGGTCGGTTCTGGGGAATCTCGCCTACAAGCTGAATAACAACAATATGATCGGGGTTACTTACATGAGGAACCACAGCGGGGATGCGTCCTCCCGTTTTAACAAGGGAAATACCACCGATCCGGATACCTACAGCGTGCAAGAGAAAGCGCTTGGCTGGCTTGAAAGATCGATCACCTCCTACCAGTTCAAGGGAAAACATGTTTTCCCGTGGCTGGCCAATGGTGCCTTCGACTGGATGGTTTCCAGGATTATCTCTACCCAGGATGAGCCCGACCTGCGTTTCTTCAAGTCCGATTATTTCGAAAGCAGGGAAGCTCCGCTCAACTACGAAATGCGGCCCAACAATCTGTCTGCCAGATTCTACAGGTACATGACCGAAACCAATCTGGATGCCAAATTCGATTATACCCAACCTTTCAGTATTGCAGGCAGGAAGGCCAGGTTCAAAATCGGGTATGCATACATGGATAAGGAAAGGGATTCGGATGAGAGCAAGTA
>DSDZ01000336.1 GCA_011048475.1 Bacteroides sp.
GTGCACAGGATGCCAAGATCAGCCTGGAACGGCTGTCCGAGATCCACGAAACAGAGGACGAATACCAGAAAGAAACCGGGGTGACCGTCCTGCCGGCCATCGACAGGATCGCGGTGAATCATCTCGATTTCAGTTATCCCGGTGCCATTCCGAGGAACGTGCTGGAAGATATCAACATTACCCTGAAAAAGGATACGGTTACCGCCGTGGTCGGGGTCAGCGGAAGCGGCAAAACCACCCTGGTCAAGCTGCTCCTGGGTTTTTACCCTCCGGGCAGGGGCGAGATTCGCATCGGCGACACAAACCTCCAGATGACGTCCCCGGACCTGTGGAGGAGCCAGTGCGGTGTGGTAATGCAGGACGGTTTTATCTTTTCGGACACCATCGCCAGGAACATCGCCCTGGGAGAGCAGGACATCAAAACCGACCAGCTGATGTACGCGGCAAAAATGGCATGTATCGATGATTTTATTGACCAGCTTCCGCTCGGGTACAATACCAAGATCGGCCAGGAGGGGCTCACCCTCAGCGGGGGGGAACAGCAACGGATCCTCATTGCAAGGGCCATCTACAAGAATCCCCATTTCCTGTTCCTGGACGAGGGGACCAGCGCCCTGGATGCCAACAATGAGCGGAGGATCATGGAAAACCTTCAGTTGGTCTTCAAAGGCAAGACGGTGGTCATTGTTGCACACCGGCTGAGTACGGTGAGGGATGCGGACCAGATCATTGTGCTGGACCGCGGAAAGATCGTCGAACAGGGGAAACACAACACCCTGATCGCAAAGAAAGGGCATTATTTCAACCTGGTGAGGAACCAGCTTGAACTGGGGAATTGAGAAACATGGTAAAAACCGGAATCCCAGCATATGGAAAATGACTGGAAAAAGAGGCTTGGAGTGGTTTACTCAACGGATCCTGGCTACAGGTATGATACGGGAGATAAGCCGCAGGAAGAAACGCTTCAGCCGGGTGACCAGACCCTCTGGATCAGTCTGGACAGGAAGAACCGCAAAGGCAAGACAGTGACGATCATTGAAGGGTTCACAGGAAGCGAGGGGGACCTGAAAGCCCTGGAGAAAACCCTGAAGAAAAGTTGCGGAGCGGGCGGTTCCGCAAAGAACGGCGAGATTCTCCTGCAGGGCGATTTCAGGGAGAAGGCAATGAAGTTGCTCTCCGAAAAAGGATATCACATCCGGCGCAAAGGTGGCAGTTAAACAGCATTCCCATTTCACTGCCCGGCTTTGCTGCTGGCTGATCACAGGTGCATTCGCCTGCCTGCCTGCCTGGTCCCAGGAAACCGGTCTGCCCGCCCCTGCCGACACTTCCTATTTCAGGCCCGGGGAGGATGACTGGAACCTGGTGGAGGCGGTCCTGCGCAACGATCCCGGTAATCTGCTCATGCTGCTGAACAGGGGCGCAGATCCCAATGCCAGGGATGAAGGAGGAATGACCGCGCTGATGCATGCCGCAGAAAGCGGTGATGTGCTGCTTTTGAAAATCCTGATCCTGAACGGGGCGGATCCTGACCTGACCTTCCTGGAGAAGACCACTCCTTTGATGATCGCCGTGCTGAACCAACATTTCGATGCAGCCCACTACCTGTTGAAGAACGGAGCCGATCCGAACAGAAAAGATGACTATTCCGCCACGGCACTGATCTATGCCGCAGCGGTGAATGATTACCGGATCGCAGACCTGCTTTTATTTTTCGGGGCATCAGATACCATCAGCGACAGTGAGGGGAACGATCCGCTGATGACAGCGGTCTTCTTTGGCAATATCGAGACAGTTGATGTTCTCCTGCAGAACGGACTGGAGCCGGACACGCGGGACAACACGGGGAACACCCCGCTGATGGTCGCGTCCCAGCTGGGTAACCCGGATATGATCTCGCTTCTGCTGGAGTATGGTGCGGATCCGGAAGCGGAGAACAGGAAACAGTATACCGCCCTGGCACATGCCATCCATTACAGGAACCCGAAATCGGCCATGCTGCTGATCGACAGCGGAGCCAACATACATCACCGGATCAGGCCCGGATGGAACCTTTATGACCTCGCGGCAGAAAAAAAATTCACCGAGATCCGGAAAGAATTGAAGAAGCGGGGCGCGGGCCACATCATGAAACCTGCATTCTCCGACCTGGAAGTGGGATGGGGGAACAGTGCCGGACAGCGGGAGTATATGATGCAGACACGCATCCGGTGGGTGGATAAAAAGTTCGGGTTTTTCGGGGAGACGGGGATTGATTTCAGGCCGCGGCCGCAGAAGGTCCATGTGCGTGAAAACGACACCCTGATCTATCAGTACCGGGAATACAGGACCGCATGGGCCCACGGGATCGGGAAAGATTTCACCCTTGCGGAGGACGGTTCCGGCATCCGGTACGGGATCTCGACCGGACTCACCGGGCTGGTTTCCTTCCCGCGATACAGGGGAGTGGATTCCCATCCCGGGGCACAGTACGACCTGGTGCCCTCGGCAGGTTTTTTCGTGAAGGGCAGGATCGCCGGACTCAGGGCAGGTACCGAACGGTACACCTTCGGGACCATGCTTGAAGGTCGCTGGAAATGGAACATCACATTGTTTATCAGGATCAACATCCGTAAAGATGTACTGGAGCCGAAAGATATTGTTTACCAGAACTGAAGGGATCCTGCGCCGGGTCGCCGGTCTCCTGTGGATCCCGGCAATCCTGCTTTCCGGGCATTTCCTGGGATGCGAACCGGAGGACCTGCTCCTGGAGGTCAACTGCAACGATTGCTATGATTACCAGCCCGACAGCGCAAACCTGATCGTCAGGGTTACGATCAACGCTGAAAACGACTCGGTCCCCCTCACCTTTTACAGGGGATCCTTCGAGGAGGGGGAAATTGACTGGCAGGATACAGCCACCACCGGTGAGTTATATCTTTACTCGGAAGTGGACAGGGTGTATGCGGTCAGGGCCGAGTACCGTTCAGGAGGGGAAACCGTCATCGCATTCGACTCCGACAAGATGACGCTCCGGGATGCCGGGGAGGAGTGCGGATCCCCCTGTTACCTGGTCACAGGGGGCATCTTTGACCTGACACTTCCCTGATCCGGTCATTCGATCCTGACCAGATGGATCACCATTCCCATCCCCGGGCAGTGCAGCAGGTAATGTCCCGGTGGCAGGTTTTCCCCCAGGTAAAGCTGCTGTTCCCCCTTTCGGATCACAACGCTGAGGACCGGCATTCCGGTGGAATGGAAGAGCAGCACGACCATCTCTTCTGCGGCAGGCTCATCCAGGACCAGGCTGAAACCCTCTGTGGCGGGATTCGGATATACCGAGAGCCCGTCGGCGGTCCGGACCGGACCTGTTCCCAGCGCATGCCAGTACAGGGAGCCCTCCACACGGTCATTACCGGTCGCACTGTCCGGTTGTACGGAACGGATCAGGAACGTGTGGATCCCCGTGTGATATCTGCCCTCCAGGCTGTCCATGAGCCGGAATGGAGAAAGCACCTCCTCTCCAGGTTCGAGTCCGGCAGGCCGCACCCCCGAATCAGTCCGTTCTCCGTCGATGAAGACCTCGTACCGGATGCTGTCGATGGGAATATTTCCCACATTTGCCAGCGCCACGACCGCATCTGCATAGACGCCTTCCACACTGTCGATCTCCACCAGCGAAAGGCCCAGGTCTGGATACACATCATGGCTGACCCGGTGCACCAGGGCATCGTTGCCCGGATACCGGTCGCCCGGAGCAGACACCCCCGTCCGGATGGTGTAAATGCCTAACCGGGAAAGGTCCAGGGTTGCTTCCGGCCTGAGGATCACCTCCTGCCCGGGCAGGAGTGAGAGCATGAAGGTATCCTCTTCTGCAGCGCTTCCTTCCACAAGGATCCGCGTGTAACATTCGGTGATGGTGTCATTTCCCGTATTACGGATCCTGAGCGCCGCACCTTCACTCCCGGTGAGCCAGGGTCCGGATTCAGGCTCCGGCATGTCCATCAGGGAAAGATCCCGAATACGGAACGCCGATGAGGGAAAGATCACATCGTCCACCCAGGCAGCATCCGCTCCCTTGCTGATGGACTGGTCCTTCCGGTAGCACCATTCGATCCGGTGATCACCGGGCCCAAGCACGTGCTCAACCCGTTCCCATTCCCGCTCGCCTGACCACCGGCGGATTTCCGCCGAGTCCACATGGAATTCCAGGAAATCGTATCCCGCCTCCGAGGAGACCCTGAACGAGAAAGAGAGGGTATCTGGCCGGCCGGTCTCGAACCGGATCGCCAGAAGGCTGCTTCCGAGATCCGGGACGGGTCCCGACCTGAGGGCAAAGGGAGAAGAGGCAAAGGTGCCGGAGTCGGTCCGCCATGCAGAAAGGGTATCCCGGATGAAGGGATACCTGCCCGGAACATCCCTGCTGAAATCTTCAAAATGCCTGCCCGGAACCAGGGTGACACTGTCCCCCGCAGTTGTGTACCCGTCCCCCGCCAGGAAGGATCCCCTCACCTGCTCCCCTTCCCGGATGGCTGAAAGACTGGCCACGAAATGGTATGTGCATTGATCACCCGCATCCAGGGAAGGCGATGACGGGAAA
>DSDZ01000334.1 GCA_011048475.1 Bacteroides sp.
ATATCCTGGTCCCCGCGGATACCCTGTTCCGTGCAGGGAATCCCTATTCTGTGGCAGCCATCATTCCCCTGAACTCCGCCCTCACCATCCGGTTCATCTCCCACGGATCAGGATCCAATTTCGGTGTCTCGGGTCCGGTCTGCGGATGGGAATATGTGAACCAGCATCCCAACGGGTTCATCCTGAATGCCCAGCGCCAGAACCAGGTGATGTCCACGCTGATGTACCTGATGGATCCCGGCTCGGCGGTCATCGAGTATTACGAGGACAGCAGCGAATCCCCGACCTTCGCCAAAACCATCTCCTGGAAGTAAAGTCACAGACCAGTATTTCTCTAACTCCGCTAACTCTGTTAACCTGCCTGAAAGGAAGTTATAACATCGCAGACCAGTATTTCCCTAACTCCACTAACTCCATTAACCTGCCCGCAGGGCAGATTTAACATCGGGGAACTGAATTAGTGTGCTAATACAGTTCCTCGATATTCCAAACAAACGCCCGGATCCCCACCTCCTTGTTCACCTCGTCCAGCTTCCGGACGCCTTCCAGGGTGGGCTTCACCATGTGGTCTTCCACCACGGCCAGCCGGGCGGTGTTCTGTTCCGGCCAGGTATGGGTGTTCATGTGCGGGGGACCGTCCACGCTGCCGCGGCCGGTCAGGTTGGTCCACCGGGTAAAGCCCCTGATATTGAGTTTGTCGAACAGGTACTCCACCTTTTCGGTCTGTGCCTGGTTGTAGACGATGAATATTGCTTTCATGGTTAATTGATCTCTAATTCCCCGTTCAAAAAATCATATTTCGCCACAATTTTCTTTTTTTCTTCCTTCCTGAGGAAGATCTGGTACATGACTGGGACAACGATCATGGTCACCAGGGATGAGAAGATCAGTCCCCCGATCACCGAAATCCCCATGGGACTCCAGATCTCGGCCCCCTCGCCCCGGCTCATGGCCAGCGGAAGCATCCCCAGCAGGGTGGTAAAGGTGGTCATCAGCACCGGGCGGAGCCTGGAGCGGCCCGACAGCACGATGGCCTCTTTCAGTTTGTAGCCCCGCTCACGCATGAGGTTGATGTAATCCACCAGCACGATGGCGTTTTTCACCACGATCCCGATGAGCATCACACCCCCCACCATGGAGATCACGCTCATGGTGAGCCCGGTGACCAGGTGGGCCAGGATCACCCCCGAGAAGGCAAAGGGGATGGAGAACATAATAATCAACGGCATTTTCATGGATTCGAACTGGGAGGCCATCACCAGGTAGGTCAGGACCAGGCTCAGCACCAGCAGGAGGGTCAGGTCCATCATGGAGTCGGCCAGGTCCTCCACGGCACCACCCATTTCCAGGTAGACATCGGGAGGGATGTCCATGTGGTTGATCTTCCCCTGGATCTGTTCGGCCAGCCTGTTCAGCGGGATCTTGTAAGGGGTGACGGAGACGGTGACCACCCGTTCCCTGTTCATGTGTTCGATGTTGGGAGGGGAGAGGTATTCTTCCACGCTGGCCACCTCGCGGAGCCTGATCAGCTCGTTGTTCCGGTTGTAGAGCGCAATGTTCTGGATGTCGGAGATCTCATCCCGCTCCTCTTCCACGAACCGCAGGACAATGTCATATTCCTCGCCCTGTTCCCGGTAGCTGCTCAGGTAAGGGCCTTCCACCCTGTTGCGCACCGCGTTTGCCACAGTATACGTGTTCAGTCCGTGCATCGCGATCTTTTCCCTGTCGGGCACCACCTGCAGCATGGGTTTTTCAGGATCGCGGCTCACCGTGATGTTGGTGGCACCCTCGATGGTACCGATGCTGTCCACCAGTGCCCGGGCAATATCCGAAGTGGTCTCGAAATCGTATCCATAGATCTCGATGGCCACATTGTTTCCCATCATGCCGCCTCCACCCATGCCGCCGTTGGGCATCACGTCGTAATTCACGATCTCCGGGATCGTTTCCAGGTATTCCATCAGCAGGTTCGACAGCTCCCAGACCGTACGGTCCCGCTCATCCTTGGATACAAGAGATATGTTGTAGTTGATCCGGTTGGAACCCGATTCCATGAACAGGGACATGATCCCGCCCTGGTCGTCCGCCCCGGCCGACGTATTGTACATATCGGTCTCCGGGATCTGCTCCTCGATGTACCGGTCAATCTTTCTGGCGATTTTCAGTGTTTCGTCCACGCGCAGCCCTGTCTGCAGCTCCACCGTGGCAGCGATTCTTGCCTGGTCCGATTCCGGCATGAACTCAAATCCCATCCGGGAGGCCAGACCGACGGAGCCAAGGAAGATCAGCAGGGCCACGATCAGGATGATCCCCCTGTTGCGGAGGGACCAGCGAAGGGACCTTTCATAGAATCCGTCCAGCCGCTCCAGAAATCTGCCGATGGTATTGTCATAGCTCAGCCTGTTCGGGCCGGTGACTTTTTGTCTCAGCCTGAGCATTCTGGATGCAAGCATCGGGGTAAGGGAGATGGCTGTAATGGTGGAGGTCACCACGGTAATGGTCACAACGTAACCCAGTGGACGGAACAGTTCACCGGTCATTCCCCCGACGAGGGTCATGGGCAGGAAAACCGCCGCCACGGTAAGCGTGGTCACGATCACTGCCAGCCACACCTCGTTGGTGGCGTAAATGGCTGCCTCGCGGGGACGGCTGCCCCGTTCCACGTGCTTGGTGATGTTTTCAAGGACCACGATCGCATCGTCCACCACCATCCCGATGGCAATGGAGAGCGACGAGAGGGAGATGATGTTGATGGTGCTGCCCGAAATGAAAAGGTAAATAAATGCCACGATCAGGGAGATGGGGATCGTCAGGATGATGATGAAGGTGGCCCTCCAGCGGCCCAGGAAGAACAGCACCACGAGGATCACGAAGATCCCCGCGAACATCAGGGTCATGGTCAGGTTGTTGATGGAGGCCACGATGGTCTCCGATGCATCCATGAACGGGGTGATGGTGACATCCTCCGGGAGGGTTTTGATCAGCTCCGGCATCATCTTGTTCACATCCCGGGCCACCTGCACCGTGTTTGCCCCGGATTGTTTCTGGATGATGATCCGCAGGCCGGTCTTCCCGTCGATCCTTTCATCCAGGGAAATGTCCCGGATGGTGTCCCGCACGGTGGCCACATCCTTCAGGTAGACGGTCTGTCCGTTGAAGCTGGCGAGCACGATGTCATTCAGCACATGGCTGTCTGAAAATTCGCCCTGTACGCGCAAGGGATAGTCCATCATCCCCATTTCAAGGTTCCCGGCCGGCAGGTTCAGGTTCTCTGCATTCAGCACCGCGGCAATCTGTTCCACCGTCAGGTTGTAAGACTCCATTTTGCGGGGATCGATGTCCACCTGGATTTCCCGTCCCGGTGCTCCCATGAGTCCCACCGACCCGATCCCTTCCACCCTGTTCAGCGGGTTGATCACCTTTTCCTCCAGGATCTGCTCAATGGCCGCATAGCTCTCTTCGGCGGTCACCGTGTAAAACAGTATGGGCATGGCGCTGGAGCTGAACTTGAAAAGGGCCGGGTTCTCCACCTCTTCCGGCAGCAGCTGCTCTGCAAAACTGAGGGCGTCCCTGATCTCATTGGATGCCTCGTCCAGGTTGGTGCCCCATTCAAATTCGCAGATGACCACCGACATGTTGTCCCTGGAGATGGAGGTGATCTCTTTCAGGTTGCTCACCGTGTTCAGGTTATCTTCGATGATATCCGTCACATTGGTTTCAATGTCTGCCGCACTGGCCCCGCTGTAGATGGTCAGTACCGAAACTGCCGGGAAATCGATGTCGGGATAAAAATCAATGGGCAGCCTGGTGAGGGAATAGACTCCCAGAACCATCAGGCCCACGAAGATCATGATCGTCGTGATCGGATTTCTGACCGCTGATCCGTAAATGCTCATAACACACCGTATTAATTTTGTTCAACCACCACGCTGACCGGATCGCCGTTCTCCACGTTGTTCTGGCCGGCAAAGATCAGCTCTTCCCCGCCTTTGAGTTCGGGGGATGAAATTTCCAGTTTATCGTCATACCTGTTCAGGATCTGTACATTGACCCTGCGGGCTTTCCCGTTCTCATGCAACATGATGTACCGCTGGCTGGTCCCCGCCTGCTGCAGCACGGTAATGGAAGGCACCACAAGGGCCTCTTTCTCCCCCAGGTTGAGGAACACCCTGGCAAACATGCCCGGACGTAGTTTCTCATCCCCGTTGGGGATTTTAATTTCAACACTGAAGGTCCTGGTGGCCTCATTGATGGTGGGATGGATCCGGAAGACCGTCCCCGTCCACTCCCTTTCCGGGTAAACCTCCGTTCTGATCCGCGCCTTCATCCCTTCCTTTACCAGGGGGAGAAAGGTCTCGGCCAGGTTCACCACCACCTTCAGCGGATCGATCTGGATCATGGAGACCAGGGCTGCCTTTCCTGCAGGGGTATTGGGTGTGGGCGAAAACAATTCGCCGTCGTTGTAGTATTTCCCGGTGATGATCCCGGTGTAGGGAGCCTTCAGCATCGTATTTTCCTCCAGGTTCTCCAGCACCACGCGGGTCACGTCCACCTGGGACTTCAGCTGGTCGTATGC
>DSDZ01000519.1 GCA_011048475.1 Bacteroides sp.
GATCAAATCCCCCCTGATCGGAAAAGGATTGCTGCGTGTGAAACTGGACTTCCCTTACCCCGATGGTGCACATACGGGAACGGGATGCGACTGGGACCATCCGGAAAAACACAGCTCGCAGCTCACAGCTGCCGCTGACGGCGCGTCCATTCACCGGCAGCTGGACGATTGTTCTTACAAGGTTGAACTGGCATGGGACGGGAAGGGTATTATCCGGGAGAAGGAAAAACACCATTTCCTCCTGGAACCGGACCCGGATCAGTCCGTTTTTTCATTCAGCTGCCTGTTCACTCCCGCGATCCCGGAAACCCGGCTGCCTGGTTTTAGGGCCACCGCAGCCAGCAGCAGCGAGGGCTGGAAGGAATTCTGGATGAGCGGCGGAGCGGTGGATTTCTCCGGGAGCACCGATCCCAGGGCAGCCGAGCTGGAACGCAGGGTCGTGCTGTCACAGTACCTGACCCGGGTCCAGTGCACCGGGAGTTTACCCCCGCAGGAGACCGGACTTACCTTCAACAGCTGGCATGGGAAGTTCCACCTGGAAATGCACTGGTGGCACGGGGTTCACTTTGCTCTGTGGAACCGGACGAGCCTGCTTGAGGAAAGCCTGGATTACTATTTAGCCATTGCCGATAAGGCGAGGGAAACTGCACAGCGGCAGGGATTTGACGGGCTCCGCTGGCCCAAGATGACCGATCCCGCCGGAGATGACAGTCCCTCGGGGGTGGGCTCTTTCCTCATCTGGCAGCAACCCCACATCATCTACCTGGCCGAGCTTTGCTACCAGGATTCACAGGACAGGGCGCTGCTTGAAAAGTACGCCGGCATCGTTTTCGAGACCGCGGATTTCATGGCCTCCTACGCCTGGTATGACCGGGAGAACGACCGTTATATCCTGGGTCCCCTGCTCATCCCGGCCCAGGAACGATTCCGTGCCGAAACCACCATCAATCCCCCGTTCGAGCTGGCATACTGGCACTGGGGGCTCTCCACCGCGCAGCAGTGGAGGGAACGGCTGAACATGGAACGGGATCTTCAGTGGGATGCGGTACTGAATAAACTTTCTGCGCTTCCGGAATCGGACGGCCTATACCTGGCCGCCGAAAGCGCCCCGGATTCCTATACCAATCCACGCTACATGAGCGATCATCCGGTGGTGCTGGGGACCTACGGCATGATCCCGGAATGCCCAATGGTGGATACGGCGGTCATGGGACGGACGTTCGATCATGTGTGGGAGCACTGGCGCTGGGATGAGACCTGGGGCTGGGACTTCCCCATGACCGCCATGGCAGCCGCACGGCTCGGTATGCCTGATAAAGCCGTCGACGCACTTTTTATGGATGTGGAGACCAACACCTATCTGCCCAACGGACACAATTACCAGGACCAGCGCCTGCGGATCTACCTTCCCGGGAACGGGGGACTCCTCAGCGCCGTGGCCTTGATGTGCACCGGATTTGACGATCAGACAGGCGACACACCCGGATTCCCCGACGACGGTACCTGGAAGGTGAAATGGGAAAACCTGGAGGGACTGCCCTGCGCAGGCGAATTGCCTGTAAAGGGGTTGTAGCAGCCTAGTGCACGCTTTTCCGGATCTCGGTTGGTGCTGCGCCCAGCTTGTTCCGGATGGTCCTGCTGAAATAGTATACCGACTGAAAGCCCAGTTCGTAGCTGATCTCCTTGATGCTTTTTTCGGTGTGAAGCAGCATTTCCTTGGCTCTGAGGACTTTCAGATCCAGGTGGTACTGGACCGGGGGCACTCCCGTGTACTTCTTGAACATTTTCCTGAAGTAGGAATACCCGATGTGGTTTTTTTCGGCGAATGATTTGAAATCGATCCGGGATTCCACATGCTCCCGGATGGAGAAACAGGCATCCTGGATGATCTTTTCCACCCGTTTTCCGGTGAAATCTTTCTGCCGGTCAATGGAGACGATGAATCCCAGCAACTTCATCACCATTCCCGCTGCCACCTGCTGGTAGCCGGGCCTTTCTTCCTGAACGTAGTTGAAGATCTTGTAGTAGGTATCGATGATTTCCTCCCGGGGACCGATATGCACGACCGCACTGTGCCCCGTAAACCAGGGCCTTGAAAATACCTGGTTCGCAATCATCCCGGTAAATCCCACATAGTGCTCGATCCATCCGATGCTCTTTTTCGGCCTGTAGCGGTGCCACTCCCCCGGCCGGGTGATCAGCAGCGAGCCGGGACTGATCCGGTACCTCCCCTCCCTGTTTTCATACACCCCTTCGCCTTCGGTGATGTAATTCACCTGGTACTCGTTGAGCACCCGGCCCTTCTCGAAGGTAAAGTAGTACCCCGAAGGGTGATTGTCCGGGGGATAGACCACCCCTGGCCTGATGACCGCTTTTCCGGCACAATTCAGACAAAGACCCCAGTCCCTGTCCTCCTGTCCCGGATTCACATATTTGAGGAATTCATCCACAGACATTGAGTTTCCAACCGGCTCACAATTTAGTTTTCAGGATCAAATTGTGCAAATAAATACCCAGAATAGTCATTGACCCCGGGTCGGAAATCCGCTATATTTGATGAAATTTCAGAAGTTGCGATGATCGGAATTCTGCTAATTGCCATCGGGAGCCTGGGTGCCGCCAGCTTCTATGTACCTTTTAAAAAGGTAAAAGAATGGTCATGGGAATCCTACTGGATCGTCCAGGGGGTCGCGGCCTGGCTGCTTGCCCCGTGGATCGCGGCATGGCTTACCGTCCCCCAGGGAAGCCTGATGGACATCCTCAGGGAATCCCCATCCTCCGCCAAATGGCTGACCATGTTGTTCGGTGCGCTCTGGGGGATCGGGGGACTCACATTTGGATTGAGCATCCGGTACATGGGGATTGCGCTGGGACAGAGCCTTGTGCTTGGTCTTACCGCAGCACTGGGAACCCTGATCCCCGCATTCGTGGCAGGTGAGAACCTGTTCCAGTCCCGTGCCGGGATCCTGACCCTCATCGGGGTGGCCATCGCCCTGGCGGGGATCGTTGTCGTGGGATACGCCGGTGCCCTGAAGAACAAGAGCCTCACCGAAGAACAAAGAAGGGAAGCCGTGAAGGATTTTGCCCTGAAAAAGGGGATCCTGATCGCCCTGCTGTCCGGTGTAATGAGCGCCAGTTTCGCCTATGGCTATGCTTCCGGGGTTCCCATCGAGGAGGTTGCAGCAAGCCACGGGACCAACAGTCTGTTCGTCAGCAATCCGACCCTGATATTCATTCTGCTGGGAGGATTTGTGACCAACCTGATCTACTGTGTGTTCCTGAACATTAAGAACGGTACCTACCGGGACTATACCTCCGTGTCCGCCAACGTTTTCCTGAACAACGTGGGATTTACGTTCCTGGCCGGATTGCTGTGGTTTTTGCAGTTCCATTTTTACGGGATGGGCAGAAGCATGGTCCCCGAATCCATGGTGGCATTTTCATGGAGCATCCTGATGGCCCTGAACATCGCCTTCAGCAATATCTGGGGACTGGTCCTCAAGGAATGGAAAGGGGTCTCCAGGCAAACACTCATTGTATTGTTCATCGGGATCGTCATCCTGATCCTGTCCACTTTTGTCATTAATTTAACCTGAACATGTACAAGCGCGTAGCCTTTAAAATGAAGTTATACCCGGGATTCCTGGAGGAATACAGGAAGCGGCATGGTGAGATCTGGCCGGAGCTTCGCAAGCTGCTGAAAGACAGCGGCGTGTCGGAATACAGCATCTTCTTCGATGAGGAAACCAATTCCCTGTTCGCCTTCCAGAAGCAGGCCGGGGAACAGGGCTCGCAGGACCTTGGGAAAGAGGAGATCGTGCAGAAATGGTGGAAATTCATGGCGGATATCATGGAGACCAATCCGGATAACTCGCCGGTTTCCATCCCTCTGGAAGAAGTGTTTTACATGGATTAATCCGGAACCAGTCATAAAATCAACAAGATATGAATCAAACGGAAAAAATCAAGAAAGCATTCGAGGCCGCAAAGGAAGAATACGCCGGGCTCGGAGTGGATGTGGAAGCGGCCATGGAGAAGCTGGACAATTTTCCCATTTCGCTACATTGCTGGCAGGCCGATGATGTGGGTGGCTTTGAGACCCCCGATGCAGTTCTTTCGGGAGGCGGCATCCAGGCCACGGGCAATTACCCCGGCAAAGCCAGGAACATTGCGGAACACCGGATGGACATCGAGAAATCCATGGACCTGATCCCGGGAAAGCAGCGTCTGAACCTGCACGCGATTTACGGCGATTTCGGTGGAGAGAAGGTGGACCGTGACCAGATCGAGGTGAAACATTTCCAGAGCTGGATAGACTGGGCAAAGGAACTGGGCATCGGAATGGACTTCAACTGCACCACGTTCTCACACCCGAAAGCTGCCGATGATCTGACCATCGCGCACAAGGACAAGGGGATCCGGGATTTCTGGATCGAGCACATCAAACGTTGCCGCCTGATCGGCGCTGAAATTGGGAAGCAGCTTGGAACCCCTTCGATCCACAACATCTGGGTGCAGGACGGATCCAAGGACATTCCCATGGAC
>DSDZ01000250.1 GCA_011048475.1 Bacteroides sp.
AGCACAGGGTCGGGCAGTAACAGGAGAAGCAACAGGAACAATGAGTATTGGTGTACGCGGAATCGCGCTGGCAGCAAACAGCACCGGGGTATGGGGCGAAGGGGCAAATTACGATTTCTATGCCAACGGGCCCGGTGTGAATTACGGAGGCAGCTCCTCCATACGCTGGAAGAAAAACCTGACCCCCATTGACCACCCTGTTGAAAAAGTCAAGGCGATCCGGGGAGTTTATTTTGACTGGGATCAGGAACATGGAGGCCAGCATGATGTGGGGATGATCGCCGAGGAAGTAGGCAGGGTGTTGCCGGAAATAGTGGTTTATGAAAAGAACGGAGTCGATGCAAGCGGCATGGATTACAGCAAGATCACGCCGCTTTTACTCGAGGCCATCAAGGCGCAGCAGGAGGAAATTGAGTCGCAGCAAAAGGAAATTGAGTCGCTCAGAGCACGCCTGGAAGCCATTGAAGAAACAATTCACACACAACCTGAGAGATAAGTGCCAAAGATACCAGGATCAGGAATGAAGTCATTGAAAACCAAAAAAATTACAATCTCATGAAAAAAATACTTGTTTACACGTTTATCCTGCTGGCTGCAAGCCTGTATGGTCAGGCTCCTGAAAAAATCGGTTACCAGGCAGTGATGCGGGATACCTCCGGAACCTTACTGATCGACACAAAAATTCAGATGCAGATTCAGATCCTCCAGGGATCCGAGTCCGGAACCGTTGTGTATGAAGAAACCCAGAAGCGCAAAACCAATGCGAATGGGATCATCAGTCTTGAGATCGGGGCCGGGGATGTCATTTCCGGAACCATCGGGACCATCGACTGGCTGGACGGGCCATACTTTATCAGAACAGTGATCTATCCCACCGATGAGTTAAGTTACGCGATCACGGCAACAAGTCAGATCGTGAGCGTGCCATACGCATTGTATGCGGATCATGCAGAAAATTTCACAGGTGACTACAATGAAAAACAAGGGCTGGCCGAGGTGTTGGCCATCGACAACAACGCACACAGTCAGATAAAAAATGTGGTTAATCCCACCCATCCCCAGGACGTGGTCACAAAAGCATATACCGACATAGTCTTATGGGCATCGGGTGTTATTCCGCTGCATTTTGCCGGATTCATCACAGATATAGACGGCAATGTCTATACGACCATCAGGCTCGGGACACAGACCTGGATGGCGGAGAACCTGAGGACCACCACGCTGAAGGACAATTCGGCCATATCACCGGTCACAGCCGACGTTGACTGGGCGGCCCTGACTGCTCCAGGGTATTGCTGGTATGGAAATGTGGTATCGAATTCTCCAGTTGCCGTAACGTGCGGGGCATTGTACAACTGGCATACGGTCTCTTCGGAAAATCTGTGTCCGGACGGCTGGCATGTACCCTCGCAGGATGATTACAATTCCCTGGTCAGTTTCGTGGGAGGTACGGAAATTGCAGGTGGCAAACTCAAGGAAAACGGGACAAAACACTGGAACAGCCCCAATACCCTGGCCACGAACCTGAGCGGCTTCACCGCTCTTCCCGCCGGCATGCGCAACGCCGATGGCGGTTATGCGGGCATCGGCAATGCTGCGTTGTTCTGGACTTCTTCGGAACACTCTGCAGCAGCAGGAGTTTGTGCGGTCCTTCTGAATAATTCGGGTGCATATGGCGAGAAGAATTATGCCAAGGAAGTCGGATTATCGGTGCGGTGCGTAAAGGATTGAGTGACCTCAGGCGGCATTGAAACATCAAAAAGCGAACATCATGAAAAAATTATTGATCATTGCAATACCCGCGTTCATAAGTGTATGCCTTTCTGCCCAGTCTCCCGAAAGCATCAGATACCAGTCGGTGATCCGTGATCTGAATCACCATATCATTGCCGGTCAGGAAATAGGCGTGCATATTGTCATCTCGAGGGATGCGGGTGCAGATACGGTGCTTTATGCTGAAACGCATACCACGGCAACCGGACCTGACGGTGTTGCCAGCATTGAAATAGGAACCGGTGCTGTGCAATCAGGAACATTCACAGATATTGAATGGTCTTCGGGACATTTGTATGTGCATACCGAAATAGACCCGGCAGGCGGAACTGCCTATACACTGGCAGGAACGAGCCATCTGCTCAGTGTTCCCTTTGCTTTCTGCGCCCGAACGGCAGGCAGTATTGGAACGGTCACTGAAACACAGGGATTGGCCGACGTGCTGGCCGTGCATGATTCCGCCGGAAGCCAGATAAGAAAAGTGACCGATCCGACAGACACCCAGGATGCTGTTACACTGTATTATTTTCTGCAACAAATTGAACCGTTGAGGTATGCAGGAACATTCGGATTGTGGGACCTGGTTGCAGATATCGACGGGAATCTTTACAGAGGGATCAGGATAGGTGACCTGGTATGGATGAATGAAAATTTGAGAACCACCAGATATCATGACGGTGTACATATCCCCCATGTGACCAATCAGGTGGAATGGGCAGGATTAACGACCCCGGCCTACTGCTGGTATGGGAACGAACCTGCAAATTCATACTCCTCCGTCACCTGCGGTGCCCTTTATAACTGGTACACGGTGAATACAGAAAAATTATGCCCTGCGGGCTGGCGGGTACCCACGGAAGAGGATTGGGGTAACCTGGTCGCGGAACTGGGTGGAGCTGATGTTGCAGGCGGCAAATTGAAAGAGGCCGGGACAAAACACTGGATGATCCCCAACCAGGCCGACAATGAAAGCGGTTTTCGGGCGCTTCCGGGTGGATATCGCACGACCACCTTATTTGAATACCTGGGTTCTGCGGGTTTCTGGTGGTCATCAACTGAAAATGCAGCAGATGGAGCGGGCTGCTTCTATCTCTTTTCAGCGACGAGTCGGGCAACATGGATGATCGGTGCCCCCATGAAAACAGGAATGACAGTACGGTGTGTCAAGGATGTGCAAATGACCTCCATTGAGATACCCTTTTAATTTGCCGTTGTGCGATGCCATGAGGCAAAACGGCAGGGCAACAGCTGCTCTACCTGATATTCTTCAGCAGGACCAGCGACCTGCCGCTGATCTTGTAGACATTTTCCGCATATACAGGGGTATCGGGCATTGGTTCACGGTCTGTATCCACCAGCACTTCCCACCTGATGCTCAGGTCCTCGTGGGGAAGGGTGAACGAGATTGGCTCCCACCAGCTGTTGACCAGAATCAGCAGGATGTCCTGCATCAGGTCATTCCCGTGCTGGTCAATCTCCCGCATCAGTTCCCCGTTGAGCAGCATGCCCATGCAGCGGATGAAGCTGGTCTCCCACTCCTCCTGGCTCATGTCCGTGCCATCTGAATTGAGCCACCGGATGTCCCTGATGCCCTCACCCTGGATGCGGCGGTTCATGAAGTACCGCCTGCGGTGGGTCACCGGAAAGGCATTGCGGATGCCGATCATCCGCCTCGTGAATTCGAAAAGCTGCTGCCGGTCCTCGTCCCAATCCCAGTCCATCCAGGCCAGTTCATTGTCCTGGCAATAGGCATTGTTATTCCCCTGCTGGGTGCGGCCGCATTCATCGCCGTGACTGATCATGGGCACTCCCTGGCTCAGCAGCAGGGTGGCCAGGAAATTTCTTTTTCTTTTCTCCCTGAGGACGATGATCTCCGGGTCGTCGGTGGGACCCTCCACCCCGCTGTTCCAGCTGATGTTATGGTCCTCCCCGTCCCTGTTGTCCTCGCCATTGGCCTCATTGTATTTCTGGTTGTAGGAGACAAGGTCGTGCAGGGTAAAGCCGTCGTGGGCCGTCACGAAATTGATGCTTGAGGAGGGGCGCTTCCCGGTATCCGCGTACAGGTCGCTGCTGCCACTGAGCCGGTAGGCCAGCTCGTTCACCTGGCTCTCGTCCCCCCGCCAGAATTTCCTCACAGAGTCCCGGTATTTGCCGTTCCATTCGGCCCAGAGGACCGGGAAATTCCCCACCTGGTAACCCCCTTCCCCCAGGTCCCAGGGTTCCGCGATCAGCTTGAGCTGGGAGATGGTGGGGTCCTGGTGGATCGTATCCAGGAAGGTGGACAACTTTCCCACGTCGTACAGCCCCCTGGCCAGGGCGGAAGCCAGGTCGAACCGGAACCCGTCAACCTGCATCTCGGTGGCCCAGTACCGCAGGCTGTCCATCACAAGCTGCAGGGTTCTGCTGCTCAGCATATTCAGCGTATTTCCCGTACCGGTGTAATCGGTATAATACAGGGGATGCTTCGGTTCCCTGCGGTAATAATTCCGGTTGTCGATCCCCCGGAAAGCCAGGGTCGGACCCAGGTGGTTCCCCTCCCCGGTATGGTTGTAAACCACATCCAGGATCACCTCGATCCCGGCACGGTGATAGGCCTTCACCATTTCTTTGAATTCCGTGACCTGCTCCCCGGACATCCCCGATGCGCTGTATTCCGCATGGGGAGCGAAGTAACCGATGGAGTTGTACCCCCAGTAATCGGAAAGCCCTTTCTCCAGCAGGTACTTGTTATGCATGAAATGGTGGATGGGCATCAGCTCGATGGC
>DSDZ01000252.1 GCA_011048475.1 Bacteroides sp.
CCGAATCAGTCTGGAAATACAACGACGGCGGGGCCTGTCCGGGTGGGATGATTCTCTCCGGGGGCACTTCGTACCAGCCGCCGAAGTCATATCCGGGCCTTTCCCGGGCACTGATCTGTATTTCGGTTTCAAGCAGGCAGGGGCCGTAGGAGAAGGCTCCTGCCGTTTTCATTCCGTTCAGCCGGATGGTGCCCCCTTCTTCGGGCCAGGCGGCAAGAACCAGGCTGGCAATACCCGGGAACCCGTAATTCTGAAGGTCGGCCAGCAGTGACGGGGGCCTTTCGCGGACGAAGTTCCGCAGGTTGCCCACCTCGTTCCGCCAGTACACTTCGGACGGGATCGCATCGCCGTAGGAAGAGGTGGCGCCGTCCCAGCGCTGGATGTGGCGGGGGATCTCGCTTTCGATCGCCGATTCGTGCTCGCTGACCAGGTCCTCCATCCGCTCCGGATTGAAAGTGGTGAACAGGTGGGAGCAGAGCCGCCGGGCGAAGAATTCCCGGTAGGACTGGTTCCTCCACATTTCGTTCAGGAGGAGTTGCCGCTGGCCCAGGTACCAGCTGATGAACCGGTCACCCGCATCGAAGAATCCGCGGTCCAGGTCCATGAGCACCCAGCGCCATTTTCCGCCCTCCTTCGGTTTCCAGGCCATCACGTTGTGGTTGATGGAGGTGTTCCTGCAGGCCATCTCCGTGATCACCATATCGGTGTAATTCTCGATGTCCATCAGTTCCAGCACTGCCTGGTAGTTGGCGGTGACAGAAAGGTCCTTGTCCAGCAGTTCCCTGAGCACGCCGTATTCCAGCAAATCTCCCGCCTCGGGGTAATCCTGGTTCTCCACCAGGTCAAAGGAACCGGGCAACATGCCGTAGCTGCTTTCAATGTAATCCGCATCCACCTTCTCCCGGATGTTGTGGATCCCCAGGTACTCCCCGTTCACAAACACGATCGCCGGCTTGAATCCCATGATATCGATGTCCATATTGTACAGCGTGGCATGCTGGGCCAGCACGTCCCGGAAAAGGGTATAGCTCCAGTCGCTCCCGGAGGCCCTCAGTGCAAATGTTTTGTAACTGTTGCGTTCCCGCTGGGGAATGACCCGGTAATCCAGGTTACCCGGTCCGTATGAATTCCGGAAATAGACCCCCAGCATTTTCTGCGGAAGCTGCCAGGAGTAAAGCCCGTTGATCTTCACCCCCGCCCGCTGGTTGAAGGATGCCCGGTCCATTCCGTTGTTCTCGAACAGCTCGATGTTCACGGGGACCTCCCATTCAGGTTTGAAATCCTGGGTATAGATGCCGGTGACCGGGTCCCAGAAGTTGTCCGGGTGGGTGGACAGGGAGACCACAGGCAGCTTTGCCCCGGCGGAGTTTTCCCCGATAAAATAGCTGTGGGTGATCACGGGTCCGGGTACCATACCTGGTTTGAAGATCCTGGCCCTGAGGATGGTGGTCCCATTGAATGTGAGGGGCGAGGTGTACTGTTGCGAGATGTCCGATGGTTCACTCCCGTCTGTGGTGTACCGGATCACTCCGCCGAACCCGGATCCGAGTTGCACGGTGACAGGCCCGGAGTAGAGTCCCCCGCTGACTGAAAATTCAGGCACATGGAAGACGATGTCCGCATACCGCTTCGTACTGTTGGCCCGGCCCGGGGTTGGCTCCGTAAAATAGGCCCAGTCCGCTCCCCCGTCCGGCGCCCTTCCGAAGGAAACATCGGCCACCTGGGTGGTGAAGGATACCGAATCCAGCAGCTCCAGGGACGGTGAGAAGAGGGCCAGTTCCTCTCCGTCGGCGGAGATCTTGTAACTGGCATGCAGACCGGTGTTTTTGTCATCGGCCCAGATGATCAGGTACCCGCCGGGAAGGATCACTGTGTCTGTCCGGATCTGCCATTTCAGCGGTGAGTCCACATCGTCTGTCACGCAGTATCCGTTGAGATTGACGGCCTGTTCACCGGCATTGTACAGCTCCAGCCAGTCGGCATAGTCGTCGTAATCGGGATCGGCGATGGTGAAGGCATTGGAGGCGCTGAACTCGTTGATCACCACCTGGCCGCCGGCGGTCATCCACGGGAATGCCACCAGGCCGAACAGGAATCCCACCAGGCAGAACAGGAATCCCGTCACCCATGAAAGGACGGAAGGGCGGGAAGGGATCTGCTTTTGGGACAGCAATGGCCCATATGTCCGGTCAGGTTTCACACGTGCAATTTAATCATCTATTCTGCCTCCTGGTCATCAATTCTGCCACCGGGTCACATTTTTTTTGATTACATTACAGGATAAATATCTCAAAGCTTATCCCATGACATCTAATCCCATGACATGTAACGCCATGATATCTAACCCCATGAAATCAAACCCTTGACATCTAACACCATGACATCTCATCCCATGACATCTCCTCATGCGGGACATACTTCTTTGAGACGTGCTCCCGTGAGACTGGTACAATTCTTATACGCCTTCTGTCTCCTTCTTGTTGCAGGATCCCTGTCCGCACAGCCGGGCCATGTGAACACCGCATCGGTCTATACAGAAAGACCGGGGGACCCGGAAGCGTACTATTTCACCCCTGAAAGTTTCGGGATCAGGGCGGACGGGGCCATGGATGTGTCCGACTCGCTCCAGTCGGCCATCGACTTGCTGAAGAGGGAAAAGAACTTCGGGATCCTGTTTATTCCGGAGGGAGCCTACCGGATCACCCGCACCATCTACATTCCGCCTGCCATCCGGCTGATCGGGTACGGGAAGAACCGGCCTGAATTCATCCTGGAGGACCACACCCCCGGTTACCAGGAGGAGGTAGCCGGGGACAAGGGGAAGTCCAATTACATGTTCTGGTTTACCGGGGGACCGGCCAGGAGGGGCGAATCGCCCAGGGATGCGGGGGCGGGGACTTTCTACAGCGCCGTTTCCAACATTAATTTCCGGATCGGGAAAGGGAATCCCCATGCGGTGGCGCTCCGGACACACTATGCCCAGCACAGTTTTGTGAGCCACTCGGTGATCCGCACCGGCAGCGGGAAGGCGGGGATCTTTGATGTGGGGAATGAGATGGAGAACGTGGCGTTCATCGGGGGGGATTACGGGATCCTTACCCATCGCACCTCCCCGGGATGGCCCATGATGGTGGTGGATACCTGGTTCGAGGGACAACGGAAGGCGGCGGTACGGACCCGCGAAGGAGGGATGGCGTTCGTGAACATGGGGGTGAAGGGTGTCCCGGTGGTGGTGGAGATGGAAGAAGGGAGTGTGGACCGCCTCTTTATGGAACGATGCGTGTTCGAGGAGGTGACCCGGGCGGCGGTGGTGGCCAGTGCGGCGGAGAATGTGATGCTGCAGGTGAACCTGCTGGACATCCACTGCAGGAAAGTGCCGGTGCTGGTGGAAAATCTGGAGAGCGGGGAACGGCTGGAGGTGGGTGAAAAGATGTACCGGGTGGAGGAGCATACATACGGACTGGTCATGGAGGATATGGCAGCGGATTCGGAGTTCGAAACCATCATCCGGATCGTGCCTTTGGCGGTTTTTTCCCCTGAGCGGGACCGGGCGATCCCCTCCCTTCCCGGAATGGAGGAGTGGGTGAACATCAGGGAGCTGGGGGCGAAGGGCGATGGGGAGTCCGATGATACAGAAGTGTTCCGGGAGGCGGTCTCCCGTTACCGGACCATCTACGTGCCCCAGGGATGGTACAGGCTCACCGGTACCCTGAAGCTGGAGGAGGGGACCCGGCTCATCGGTCTGCACCCATTCGGCACCCAGTTCATCCTCCGTGAGAGCGAGCCGGCATTCAGCGGATTCGGTCCGCCGGTGCCGATGGTGGAATCATCCGTGGGCGGGGAGGACATCATCAACGGGATCGGACTCAGCACCGGCGGATACAATTACCGGGCGGTGGGCTGCAAATGGATGGCAGGCGAACAGTCCATGATGAACGATATCAAGTTCGTGGGGGGTCACGGGACCATGCGGAAACCGGTGAGGGAAGATGTGGAGGGAAGGGGGGGATCCCGGAACGCTCGGGAACGGTGGTCCCGGCAGATCAGTTCCCCGTCGGAGCCGGTCTTCGAGCGGGGAAAGGACCAGGCATGGGACAACCAGTACTGGAGCCTCTGGGTGACCAGCAACGGGGGCGGGACATTCAAGGACATATGGACGGCCAACTCCTACGCGGCCTCAGGGCTCTACGTGAGCCACACCTCCACCCCGGGACGAATCTATGCCATGTCGCTGGAGCACCACGTGCGCAACGAGGCCCGCTTCGCGCATGTCTCCCGCTGGAAGATGTATGCCTTCCAGTTCGAGGAAGAGGGGACCGAGGGAAAGGATTGCCTGATGATGGACATCGCCCATTGCAGCGACCTGCTGTTCGCCAACCAGTGGATGTACCGGACCATCCGTGTCTCCACCCCGCAGCCCGTGGGTGTCAGGGTCTCCTGCAGCAGCAACATCCGCTTCCGGAACCTGCACAATTACACCCAGCGGCTCCAGGTGGTGGAATTCCCCGTATACGAAATGAACCGGGAGCTTCCCGCC
>DSDZ01000417.1 GCA_011048475.1 Bacteroides sp.
CGCAGATGTCTACCCGGCCAAGATGGCAGGAGACGAGTTGCTGAGGCTGGTTCTGGAGGACCTGGATAACATCCGCAGGTATGCAACCACCGACGGCTATCAGACGCTGGCAGAGATCAGGGGACGGGCCACCAAGGCATCCATCGATGCCCTGATGGCCGACATCTCCCTCTGGCTGTTCGAATACGAGGATGTGATCACTTACGTGGAGCGGATCGAGGCCAATGAGGAGTATGAGCTGCTGCCTGGTGCCAGGTGGTTCGAACTCTTCTATCCCGGGAACTCGCTCGAGGGGATCTTCGAGTTCCAGTTCGATGACCAGCTGAACCAGCCCAACAGCCTTTACGGGATGACGCAGCGGCTCAGCTACAGCTATGACCCCAGCCAGAAAGCCATCGAGATGTTCGGCATCGAATTCTCAAAGGAGTTTGTGCGGGGACAGGATGCCACCATCCGCAAATACGGGGAGGATGATTTCATTATCTGGAAATATGTTGGCAGGGCCCCGGACGGGGAGACGGTACGGTCCGGTTCCGTGCAGAGAAGCTGCAACTGGATCGTCTACCGGCTTGCAGATGTATTGCTGATGAAAGCGGAGGCCCTTTCCCAGCTGGGCCGTTACGGGGAGGCACTTGCGATCATCAATGAGATCCGGGTCAGGGCGGATGTCACCTCCCTGAGCCTCCCGGATTCACCCGTCGCCTACGAGGATGCCATCCTTCAGGAGAGGGCCCTTGAACTGGCATTTGAAGGAAAGCGCTGGTTCGACCTGGTCAGGATGGGAAGCAGGAACAATTACAGCCGCAAAAGCGAGCTGATCGAGATCATCATCAGCAGCGTGCCCTCCACCCAGAAACGGATCCTTGCCACCAAGCTCTCCAATCCCCTGGGCTGGTATATGCCCATTTCTGAAACAGAAGTGGAGCGGAATCCCAACCTGGTACAGAACCCTTATTATATCTTTTAACTGATGAAGAAACTGCTTTTTATCACAGGAATGATCGTTTTGTTCGCAGGGACCAGGAGTTGTGAGCCCGAACCGGTTGAAGCCGGTTTTGAAGACATGATCGACATGACGGTCCTTGATTACGTGATGGAGGATTCATTGAGGTTCTCCCATTTTCTGAGGATCCTGGAAGCGGGGGGAATTGACAAGACCGTGGGCGCCTATAATCCCGACAGGGTGGGCTACACCCTCTTTCTGCCTGAAAATCAAGCAGTGGAGCGCTTCATCAGCGAAAACGACCAGTTCTCTACGCTGGAGGAGCTGCTTGCCAACCGCGCATATGTTTCCACCCTGAGCCGTTACCACGTGGTGAACGGAGAGATCAATGCGGATGAATTTCCGTTCGGGGCGCTGCCCGAGCGAACCCTTTCAGAGGATATCCTCACGGTCAGTTTCGTGGTGGAGCCCGACACCTCCTATTATAAGATCAACAACCAGGCTCCGGTCATTGAACCCAACATCGAGACCTCCAACGGATGGGTCCATGTGATCAGCGCGGTCCTCACGCCGATCACATTCACTACCTACGACTGGATGGAGCAGCACCAGGAGTACTCCATATTTAAGCAGGCGGCCGATGCCACCGGGCTCAGTGAAACCCTGGACCTGAATGCCAAAGAGGAGGGTGCTACGGCCAGGACATTTACACTGCTGCTGGAACATGACTCGGTCTTCAACCGAAGTGGTTTCAAGACGTTCAGCGATTTGGCCGCCTACATCAGTCCGGAAAACGACAATTTCACCGATCCGGGAAATCCGCTCTATAATTTCGTTGCCTACCATATCCTCGCCGAAACGAGGTTCCTGGATGATTTTGCGGATATCAGCACCAATTACTCCACCTATTCGGACGTTCCGCTGAACATCAACGGTCTCGGCCTGGATCTGATGATCAACAAGGGCAAACAAATCTTCGACACCCTCATTCACCAGGGAGATACGACCATCGTGGATTTTGTGGGATTCTTTTATGATGATAGCAACATCCTGACCCAGAGCGGGGCCATCCATTTCATCGACCAGGTCATGGAACAGGTGCGCCCCTCAAGGCAGATCATGACCTTTCAGTTCCATGAGGAGCTCCTTTTCAATGAACTGGCACAGGAACCTGGGGAATACCTGGTGGAGGACCCCGCCAGCCTGGATTATATCACCTGGTCGGGAACGGACCTCTTTTACGTGAAGGAATCCAGTGAGGACTACCCGGCATGGAGCCAGGACTATCTCTATATGGACGGTGATTTCTCCATCTCCTACAGGATCCCCAGGATCGTACAGGGGAACTACATGGCGCTGTTCGGGGCCGAAGCCTATAATTTCGAGAATGCGCTGGTGGAGGTGTACATTGACGGGAAGAAGCTCGGGGGACTGGTCGATCTGACCACGGGTGGCACCGCCGGCAATCCCTATGCCCAGATTGAACTGGGGACCATCAATTTTCTCAGGTATGAAGAACATACCATCGAAGTGAGGTCGCTGATCCCGGGAAGGTTCGGCTGGGATTATATCAGGTTTGAACCGTATTAGTCGAAAGTCGAACCGGAGCGAAGCGGAGCTCGCGATGGCGAAGCCGAGCAAAGCCGAAAGTCGGAAGCCGTTAGGGAATGGTTTGGTAGAGTTAGAATAATGATAATAAAAGAGAAGAGATGAATATTCAAGCAAGTTCGATTGCGGTGGTTATCCTGCTCCTGTTGCTCGGTTGTGAGCGGAAAGAGTGGCAGGAACATTACCAGGATCAGCCTGAAACCGTTGATCAGAACATCTGGGAGGTCATCCAGGCCGATGAGGAACTCTCCACCTTTGCCGGTTACATCCGGGAGTTCAAATATGATACCCTGTTCAAAACGAATGATCCCTTTACCCTGTTCATCCCCACGAACGATGCATTCACCGGACTGCTGGATACCGGAAGCATGACCAGGACCATCCTGGATTACCACATCTCCCGCCATTTCATGCAATCAGTGAATATCAGCGGGAAAAGGAAAGTGCAGACCTTCGGCGAGAAATTCGCCCTGTTTGAACGGTCCGGAAACCGGGTCTACCTGGACGGGATCGAGCTCACTTTCGAGAGTCCCCTATACAGGAACGGGAAATACTTCATCCTGGACAGGGTGGCGGTGCCCAGGCCGAACCTGTACGAATTCTATGCCATCAACAACCCGGTGCTCAGGGATTATATCGATAGCCAGGATTCCATTATCCTGGACAGGGAAAAAAGCCGGCCCATCGGTTTCGACGAGTTCGGCAATACCATTTACGATACGGTGGCCATCGAGTACAACAAGTTCGAGGAGGAGTTCTTTCCGGTGAGCGAGGAATTCAGATTTAAGACTGCCACGATCGTCTTTCCCCTGGAGGATGATTACAATGCCGCCCTGGATGAAATGGCTCAGGAGCTGGGAGACGTGTATCAGGACCATACCGATATCCCTTTGGAGTGGCAGAACGAGATCCTGATCCCCTACCTGCTGGAACATGGTGTATTCGAGAACATGGTGGAGCCCTCGGAATTCGTCATCCCTCCCAGAAAAGACACCCTGAAGATGAAGAACATCCTGGGCGACAGCGTGGTGATCGAATACAGGCCCACGGACAAGACCATCTGCAGCAACGGCTATGCCTACAACTACATGGATTTCGACATTCCGGACACCCTGTTCAGAGGATCCTACCGGTTCGAAGGGGAGTGGCTGCTGACGCGGATCGGGCTCAACAAATACGCATGGGATCCGGAGGAGGCCACCGTCATCAGCGATGCCTCCTTCCCGCCCCTCAGGGAGCTCGTCCCCACCGCATCGAACGATTCCATCCTCCGGGTCCTCTTTAACAAGGGATACACTGGGACATTCAGCCTGGAGTTCAACGTGGAGAACCTGTTCCCCAGGAGATACCTGATGGTGGTCCGTACGCACATGTACGTGGGCGGTATCTATGACATCTATGTGAACGACGAACTGATGATGACCATGGATTGGTACGATTATGTACGGCGACGGGAGATCTGGTGGAGCGTATATGAAGGGGTGTACCGTCCGGAAGGGGGGTACAACAGGTTTGACTGCTGGATCGAGAACAAGGCGGCCTACGGGCAGACGAAGATCAGGTTCGATTACAGGGATCCCGCCGGGGTTGTCAACAACGGACTGGTCATCGATTACATTGAATTCTTTCCCTTTGATGAATAACAAAACCGATAATCAATGAAACAGGCATTCAGGATACAGGATTATTACTTGAGGAGGGGCACCCTGCTGCTGATGCTGGCAATTGCACTGGGGTGCGTTCCGCTGAAGGCCCAGGATACCACGATGGTTTCCGGAGTGATCAAATCAACCAGGAATGAGCCCATTCCCGATGTCTCGGTGAGTATCGAGGGATCCAGCCTGATGCCGGTGGTCACGGGTGAGGACGGGACATTTACCATTCCTTCGGTCACGGGCAGGGAGCGTCTGATCATCTCCCCGGCTGCCGATTACAAGATGAGACAGGTTTACCTCAACGGGAGGGATGAACTGGTCATATAC
>DSDZ01000335.1 GCA_011048475.1 Bacteroides sp.
CATCGTCGGTGATCTCCACGTAATAATAGAGCAGGTTCTCCGCTTCCGACCAGCTTACCCTGAATCTGCCGAAATAATCGGTGGAATCGATGCTTTCCCCCCAGGTGATCCAGGTCTGGTCTATGTGGTACCAGATCGCCTCCTGCCAGCATGCATCGCCTGCATCCCCGTCGATCACCGGGGCAGCCGCAGCTTCCCTGGCCATCACCGTCAGCTCCACCAGCGAGGCATCCGTGGATACCAGCTCGATCCCGGTATCATAACCTAAATTCCTGGAATACTGCTTGTCAGCCGCATTGTTCCAGTGCTCGTGCACCCCCAGGCTCCCGATGGGAATCCCGTCCCCCTCCGGGTCATACACAATGCCCTCGGGCCAGAACCTGGAGTCAGCTGCCTGGTGCAGGTAGTCATCCACCGCTCCCATCCAGGGACGGGCCATTCCGGGTCCGACCGGGTTGGTGAACTCATTGCGAAGGAAATCGAAGCCCACCGATTCCAGGGCCACCTGGTCCTGTGAGGCAAACAGGGAACTGGGCCAGTCCCCGTTGAACGGAGCCGAGTTCCATTTCACAGGTTTTTCCACGGCTTCGGTACCGCCCCACAACCCGTCCACCAGGAAAAGGACCGTGTTGCCTCCCAGTTTCTCATGACCCATCACATCGGTGAGCACCCGGTACATCCCGTATTCGGTCCGTTCGGGCTGGTCGTTCTCCGGTGCCACCAGCCCGGGATGCAGGTGCTCTGCACCTGCCCGGGTATGCGAACCGAAATGGTTCTTGGTTGTCAGGGTGATCCCCGCCCTGGCATGGGCTTTCAGGGCCGCCACATTGATCAGGTATTCCGCGTTCTCCATCTCAGCAAAGAGCCAGTCAATCCCGGCATTGTTCATGACCGTTCCCTTGTCGGACCATTCAATGGCCGGATCGGCCGAGGCGGTGAGGATGGTCCTTCCGATATCCGCATGGTTGGGATCCTGATCCACATATTTCACACCGGGGAAGGCGGCCACCAGCTGATCGTAGTTGTACTTATAGATGTGCGCGATGGGATCACCCACATAGATGTCTTCCTGGGCCACACCTGCCTGGTTCACCAGCTGGTCCAGCAGGCTGATCACCACCCCCGGTGAGGTCTCTGCCATACCGTAATATTCCTCCGTCCAGTTGAGCACCTTGAACGAGAGGTCATCATCGGGCCCCTCGTTGGTCAGCCAGCCGGCACCTCCCTGGTTGATCTTGATGAAGATCTTTTCCCCGGGCTGGTAGGGAACCTCACCCCTGCCCTTATTCCTGTTGAAGGATGTAAACAGGCTGTCCCAGGCCGTGACCACCCTGTAGGTCCCCGTCAGTTTCAGCACCACATCCTCCAGCATGCCGTCGATCACCTCCTGGTTGTAGTTCTTTGCCAAAAAATACCCGTCCTCCCCGCGCACCGGGTCATCCATCACGTTGGTGCAGTTCTCGTCGGTCGCATCGGGGTTCCAGGCCCAGACCACCCGTCCGGGAAAGATCCCCGTCCCTTCCCCCACGGGCATGTTGGCGATGAAATCCCCCGGTTCGGTCCCGTCCGCCGCCCTGGCACCGAATGTGAACAGGTTGGAAGAAACGGCCAGCACCAGCAGTGCGGAAAGAAATGCGCCTCCCGCAAGCAGGTAGCGGGAACGGTAAAAGAACCTGCGGGCACGCTTGAATAAAAGCGCTGAGGCGGTGAGCGAGAGCAGGTAGAGTACAAAACTGGACATGAAGGGGGCCGCGATCCTCATGCAGGGGTAGCCGGCACGGGATGGTTTCGGGATCACCCGCACCAGGAACCAGACGGTGGATGCGATCCCGATGATGATAAACGTGATCCGGCAGGGTATTTTCTGTTTCCTCAGTTTTTCATGCAACCTCAGAAATCTCCCTGGTATTCTTCCTTCTGTTTTCACGTGTGCAATTTTTAGTTCAGCCTACGTAAAATTGGCAATTTGAACCGGCAGGCAGGTTCACTAAAGGTCAAAATGGGTTCCCTATTTTCTCCACCAATCACCGGTCTCCCCGGCACAGCCGGAAGGATAGGTCTCCACCTCCAGTTCCAGGGCCAGTGCGGCCAGCCGGCCCCGGGGCGTGACCCGGTATGCGGCTCCTTCCGGCAGGAGCAGATGCAGGACCAGCCGCTCTCCTTCCACTTTCCAGTTCACCCCCACCATCCCAGCCGGGTGGGGCACCGCTCCCCTTGCCCAGGAAAGGGTCTCCGACTGGGGAGCGATCTCGATCAGCGCAGGGTTAAAATCCCGGCTGAAGCCCAGCTGCACCCCCAGTACCTCGGTGGACAGAAAAAAAGTGGGATGGCCGCTCCAGGCGTGACTGGCAGTACCCTGACCCCCTCCCTCCTCGCCCCTGATATCAAAATTCTCCCAGGAGGTATCGTCTCCCTGGTGGATCATGCGGGACCAGTACTGGAGCATGAACCGTTCCGCCAGGCCGGCGTGACCAGTCCTGTAAAGTGCAGCAAACAGGTAAAAGCTCCCGTAGGGCGTGATTTTCCGGTTGCGGGTTTCCTCCCCGATATTGCGCAGCTCCCTGTCCAGGAATGCGATCAGGGAATCCTCCCTTGTATCCGGACTGATCCCGAAAAGAAGCGGATGCACGCTGGAAACGGGGTAATGGTGGTCGATGGCCGCTCCGTCCCTGAATCCGTCCCGGTAGGCCCCCTTCCCCCTGTCCCAGAAAAGGTCGTTGATTACATCATCCAGCCGAGCGGCCTCCCTGCGGAACAATTCCGCATCTTCTTCCAGTCCCTGCACATCCGCCAGGTCCGCCATGCACCGGAAGCTCCGGGAAATCAGCGCCTGGGTAGCCGTCAGATCGGCCGTCTTATCGATCTTGGTCCACTCGATAAAGACCCTCCCCGCGGGGTAATATCCATTCGCATTCCGCCTCTCCACGATGTGCCGCATCAGGGCGCGGTAACCTGGATAGAGGGTACGTACAAATTCCAGATCGCCCGTGACCTGATAATACCAGTGCAGCTCGAGCAGGGTGATCAGGACAAAATCGTTCAGCCCTTCCTGCCTGCCCCCGTACATGTTCTCATGGTACATGTCCCGGAACAGGAGCAGCGATTGCTTCATCAACCGGCTGTCGCCCGTCGTGGCCAGGGTGATGGCATACTCGGGCAATGCATCACCGGCATACAGTCCCCTTTCCCGGAAGGGAGTGTCGGTGTAGGAATCCTCGGCACAGACCCTGAGGGTCCTCCATCCCAGTTCCCAGATCCTGTCCAGCATGGGATTGGAGCAGGAGAAGCTCCCCATTTTCTCAAAAGGATACACCTGCCGGATGATCCCGATCCTTCCCAGCCTGCACGGAGATCCTCCTCCGGGATCCACGTGGACCTGGAGATACCTGGCCCCGTAGGGCTTGAAAGTCTCATAGCGCTCCGTGCCCTCCCCGGTGATGAACCGGGCCGCAGCGTTCACCTGCAGTCGCTTGTAGAGGAATGGCATTCCCAGGCTGTTCAGATCTTCCGACCATCCCAGGTCCACCACAGTCCCTTCGGCCGCATCCATCTGGAAGAAAATCCTTCCCAGCTGCTTGCCCCCCAGGTCGAATACCATGGTAACGGGACCGGAGATCCCGAAATCCGACACCTGGAAATCATTGGGTTTCAGGTTCCTCTCCAGGTCCGGTTTCCTCCATACCAGGTCACGGGCAGGGTTGGGGCCCCTGGTTCCCAGCGCACATGTCGTCCAGCCGAATGCTTTTTCGGAGACAATGCGGGCATCGTCCCCTGGGGAGATCCTTTCGGTGTCAAAAATCATTTTATCCTCTGGAAAGGGACCCGCCGTTAGCATGGCCGGTCCCTGATCACGGGTTCTCAGGGGGGAAAACTGCAGTCCGGCATCTGCCGGGACGGCCATGTAATAATCCCAGCCCCCCCAGATGGCCACATAACTGATGAACAGGAAGTTCCATCCCTGGCGCAACCGGAACACCCGGTTCTGCCTGACCGGATTCCCGGATTCGCCTCCTGACACCTCCAGGGGGCCTTCCCCGTTCAGGTAGTACTCCCCCCACCAGAGTCCCATCTCCACCTCCTGTTCCCGCGGAGAATACACATAAGTGCATGCATACATCTGCCGGCCGCTCCCGTACAGGCTGTTGGTCTCATCGGGGGTTTTGATAAAGAAAGAATGGACCTTCTCCTCCCCGGACGGCTCGTAGATGCCCAGCAGTTCCACCGGGACCAGCTCCTCCTGTGTAAGCGGCGGAATGACCCTCGGGGAAAGGCTGCCCCAGTGATCCTGGTCCCCGATTTCCACCGGGGCTGCCCAGTTAGCGTCATCGAAGTCCGCCGTTTTCCACCCGATGGGTTCCTCCCGAGCGTCGAAGATCTCCATGGGCCCGCAGGCAAAAGAGAACCGGAGGGCATCCGTCCGGAAAGCACCCGGATCGGACATTCTCCATTCCCCCGGGGTATGGAGCGAGAGGCGCTGCGTTCCTGTCTGCACCTCCCCCCATGCGATGAGTCCCCCGATACCCAGCGG
>DSDZ01000122.1 GCA_011048475.1 Bacteroides sp.
GCTCCTGACCATGCTGTCCAGATCCTTGTTGGTGGCACAGATCACCCTGAAATCCGATGTGATTTCCCGGTTTCCCCCCACCCTTACAAATGACTTCGACTCCAGGACCCGAAGCAGCTCGATCTGCATTTTGACCGAGATGGTGGCGATCTCGTCCAGAAAGATGGTGCCTCCGTCTGCCATCTCGAACCTCCCCTTCCTGTTGAATGTGGCACCTGTGAATGCCCCTTTCTCGTGGCCGAACAGTTCACTTTCCAGCAGGCTTTCCGTAAGGGCGCCACAGTGAACACTGATCATGGGAAAATATTTCCTCGGGGAATTGGAGTGGATGGCCCTGGCAACCAGCTCCTTTCCCGTACCGCTTTCACCGGTAATGATGATGGAGGAATCCGAACCGGCCACGCTTTCAACCTCACGAAGCACCTGCTTTAGTGCTTCGCTTTCTCCCACAATATCCTCCACATCCTGCAGGGTGGACACCCTTTCCTTCAGGTGCTTGCCGCTGTCCTTCAATGCCACTTTTGCAGCGGCTTTCCGGATGAGGCGGGACAGGTCCTCTGGATCGAACGGCTTTGTCACATAATCAAAAGCCCCGTCTTTCAGGGCCTGTACTGCTGTATCCACGGAAGCAAATGCGGTCATGATGATCACAACGGGGGGACTGGACAAAGCTTTGATCCGCCGGTGCATCTCCAGTCCGTCCATTCCGGGCATCTTGATGTCGGCCAGAACGATGTCAAACTCCCTGTTGTCCAGAAGCGACAGGGCTTTTTTTGCGTTTTCGGCACAGGCCACCTCGTAACCGTCATCCACAAACCAGTTATAGAGGGAATCCCTGACGGAATCTTCATCATCAACGATCAAAATGGATATTTTCTCAGCCATTGGATTGGATTGGTTTTTATTGTTTTCCCGACAGGGGGAAGGTCATCGTCATCGTGGTACCCATGCCTGCCCGGGACTCCACTTCAATTCGGCCCTTGTGGTTCTCCACGATCCCGTGCACGATGGGAAGTCCCAGTCCGATCCCGTTCGCATCCCGCTTGGTGGAGAAAAAAGGCTCGAATACATGGGGCAGGTCCTGCGGCGCAATTCCGGAACCATTGTCGGAAACCACCACGCTCACATGAGCCGGATCGGGATTTCCGGTGGTGATGACGATCTCCCCGTGATCGTGGATGGCTTCCGCTGCATTCACGATCAGTGCCATGCATGCCTGTTTGATCTGGTTCGGACTGCAGAAGATCTGGTCCTGTTCCGCCTTATAATCGGCGGCAAACCGGATATCCGCAATTTTGACCGAATGGGTCATCAAATCATATGTCTCGTCCAGTAGCCGGTGCAGGTGGATCACCTCAAAATCATCCCATTCCTTTCTTGAAAAATCCAGCAATCCCTTGACGATCTCCCCGCACCGCTTGGTCTCGTGCTCTATATACTTCAGGTTTTTGAGGATGTCCGACTTTTTGGGATGACGGAACGCATCCCTGTCAAGCTGCTTATGGATCAGCTTTGTGTAAACAAGGATCCCCGACAGGGGGTTGTTGATCTCATGGGCCACGGATGAGGAGAGTTTCCCCAGTGATGCGATCCGTTCCACATGGATCAGCTCGTTCTGCACCTCAGAAAGTTCTTCCGTCTTTTTCCGGACCTTGTACTCCAGCTGCTGGGACCAGTTATGCAATTCCCGTGCAGCGGTGTCAATATTGTCCAGCATGTTGTTGAATGCCAGGGATACTTTCCGCATGTCATTCAGCAGATCCGGCTTGATCTCCAGGCGGATGGAGTTATCTCCCCGGGAGACCGCCTCACTGGCCCTGATAATCGAATTCAGGGGATCCTTGATCCTTCTCCTGGTAAAAATGACCAGGAAGGTGATCAGGAAGACGACCGTCAGTGTGGCCAATAGCAGAAAATCCGTGGAAGACTCATTGACGAACGCGTCCATGTCGTCCAGCGGCAGATTGATCAGCAGTGCACCCAGCACCTCGTCCCCGGCTCCGTGGGCGTGACAGGCGGCCGTATAGCAGGAGGGTTCGTTCAGGATCGGTTTTCTGATCAGCAGGTGCCTGCTGCTCCCGGTATCCCTGGAGATCCCGCATCCGGAAATGTCCTCAACGATCCTGTAGGACTGCTCGCTGTATGAGAAAATGGAGGCAAGATCGGCATGGCAGTCGCCGCAGTTCGGGTTTCCCCTGTGTTCAATCCCCCCGGAAACGGAGGTAAAGGAAAGCTGGTCTTCTTCGTCATACATGTTCACCTCGTCGATCCCCGACATGGTACTGATCACATCGAGTGTCCGCTGCAGCATTCCCCTGTCGTTCTCCAGCATGGAATAATAAAGTGCACCCTCCACGATGGAGCTGATGTGGTCCCCGTTCTGCCGCACCGTCACGTTGAAAAAATCCACATAAACCGATCTAAAAATAATATTGAAAAGTACGAGCAGGATGATAAACGAGCCGGCGATGATAAAGACCACCCTTCCGTAGATCGAAGACCTGAACTGATGGTATCGTTCGATCATCTCCCTGAATGTGATCTTCCTGAAGAACCTTCTGAAGGAGCCGCTCATCTCAATGCGCATGAAAGACCGGATGCGGAACATGTCCGCACCGGTCCGCAGAATGGTTTTTGAAAATACAAAAATAAGGAATGCAATGATGAAATCACCCGTGGCGACTTATAAACCCGGACTGGAATTCTTCCCAGGCTTCCGGGCCGAAACACTCCATCACTCCGTCCCTGATGGCACCGCCCTCCTGAAGCACAGGATGTTCAAGGGGCTGTTCCTGCCCTTTCAGGCCCGATGTAAGAAACTCCTTCAGCCTGTCAAATTCAGTCCGGATCCATTCCCTGTAATGGTCGCCCATCAAAAAAGCCCTGATCTCTTTCAGCCAGCCGGAAGGCTCTATCTCGTACAGCCATCCCCCTGAGTATGGTGCGGAATTCAACAGGCCGGGATTCAGGGCAAGTTGCGAATTGCTGGCTTTGATGACGCCGGAGACGGGTGACTGGATATCCAGTTTCTTGCCCTGCTGCACCAGTGTCATAAACACCTCTCCTTTTTTCACCTGTTCACCGGTTCGTTTCATTTCAACCCGGGTGATTTTGCCGACGATATGCTGCAGGAAATCATCGATCCCCACACGCACCAGCCCTTCCTTTTCCATGAAAGCCCAGGTGTGGGATTTATCGAAGAACATCCCTCCCGGGACGGCCACCTCACCCGCATCTGAAATATAGGAGGCGGTTTTTCTCCCGGCTGCCGGTTCAGCCTGCCTGCGGCTGGCAAACCTGATCCCCAGAAGAAAGATCAGCACTGCTGCCAGCAACGCCCCGGCAGCAAACAGGAGGATGCCGGCGGGCCTGCTTTTCACGGGGACCCGGATCAACGGAGCTTCCTCGGCCCTGATACGTTCGATGTTGGAGAGTTGCTCGCTGGAAACAATCTGGGAATAATCGGAAGTTGCCAGGTATCGCTGCCCTTCTGTGACAACCCACTCCAGGAAAGCCACTTCCGTGTCACCCGTGGGCTCTTCACCCGAGACCATATACAGTTGGTTGCAGAGTGCATCCGGATATTTGCCGATCCAGATCCCCCGGGCCAGATCGCCCGTGCAATCGTAAATGTGCTCAAAATTGTCGATCCGCATGTTCCCGTTCAGATCTACCGGGATCAGGCACAGGTCACATCCGGCCGCTTCCGACTCCGCCCTGGCCATTTCCGACAACCTGCAAAATCCGATGGCATACCTGTCCTGACGGATTTTGCTCAGCATTTCATCTTTGGAACCCACCGCACTGGCGGTGAGATTTTTCGGTTGCGTGTTCATGAATCCGGCCAGGTAGGCCAGGCACGTTTTACTGCCGAATGCATATGGATGCAGGGGCCGGGACACCTCGTTGCCGAGCACCATCCCCCAGGTGGGGACTTCCGGGGCGGTGTACACCCTGGAAAAGGCTTCCGGGGAGATGCCCTGGCTGACCAGCTGGTCCCGGTAAGGATTTTCGCGGTTCATTACCGGAACGATCACATCCCTTCCCACCAGGATGTGCCAGGTGTCCTGGTGCGGTATAGCTGCAAGATCCTTCTGGCTCAGCAAAACGATCGTGCCTTTCTCGCGGATCACCTCGTTCATTCTTCCGCCGTCCAGCACCTGGTATGTTACCGGTGTTGCGGGAGAGGTGCTGTTATATGCTTCGATCCAGGTTCCGGTAAGTCTCTCCAGGTCCGGACTGGCCACCACACGGACTGGGTTTCCCTGTTCCCCTTCCCCGTTGTCCGCATTCATCTCCTGTATACCGGTAAACAAGAGGATCATCAAGCCCAATACAATACTGACTGTTCTCATATCGCTGTCATTTAATGTTTATAGATTCAATGCCCACAAGGGCCATGAATTCCAATCAAAGACAATGCCAATCAATACTACATTGTTGTTATACAGACATTTATGAGAATATTTCAGAAATAACCAGGAAGAAGGAGTGTTGAATATCTAAACACCCGGGAAGGTAGTACTAC
>DSDZ01000037.1 GCA_011048475.1 Bacteroides sp.
GGCATAAAATTCTTTCAAAATAATGTTATGCCAATGATCATCACCTCCCCAATTCGAGGTTGTACCCTTGCGCGTCAGCAGATAGGTTCCGGGGCTTACAGGTAAAGTCTTGCCTGAGGCTGTCATTAAAATATTGTTTCCCTCATTCAGGCCCTTGATGGAAAAATCGTCGCCAAGATCGGGGAGCTTAATGGTCATCGGCCACGTTTTCCATATGACAACAGATGCTTTCCTGTCCAGGCTGGGTCTTGCAAAAGGATCTTTTACCCAAATCGCATCCGGCATCACTTCCAGCCTCCAAACACCCGGTTCAAGTTTGTCAAGAAAATATACTCCCGTACCCTCGTATTCCACAACAGGTGAACGTCCGGTCCCGGCCACCTGTTCCAGTCTTAACGGATCTGGTGGTGAAGTAGTTGTACTGTTGGAATGGAGAAACTTCTCATCTGTGACCATCTCTGCCAGATCCTCTTCATAGCTGATCCTGAACACATCGAATTCCACATTGTCCGGGTAACGTCCGAAGCTTTTCCTCAGAGGGATCCTGTGGAACACCTCTGAAGCGATCATCATACCCATGGCTTTTTTTGGTGCGAAAGGCAGACTCAGGTAATGGGTCTGATAATCCGTATTGGCATGCCCCATGGCCGCCGGATCATAAGCAAACTGGGCGGCTATCTGAAAACCTTTTTCCCGGAAACTCCTGGCCATGACCGGATAGATATGTCCGGAGGCTCCAACGTCAGCAGGACTGAACTCGTAGACAGCCCTTGCCATATTTTTAAACCTGGGATGGTTGTCGAAGGGAATAAGGTATTCATCCACATTGGGAAGCATATTGCCCTTGATGTCATGACCAGAAACCAGGCCTGTTGGATACCACTGGAACGTACCTCCCTGAATCTGCGCCGCACAAAAATTATCTATCTGGTTGATGTTATGGCTCACATTGTAAAAAATGGGTTTCTCGAAACCGGTACTGCGAATGGCAGCGGCCATCCTGTCGATATATTCGGTAGTCAGGTCGGGCCTGTCACCATGATTAAATGGTTCATTGTTGATCTCCACGGCAACAATGTACGGTTCATCCTTGTATGCGATCCCTGTGTATGGATTAACGTGACTGACGAACTGGCTGAGATAATTCTCCTGGACCGGGAAGGAAGCCGTGTCGGTAAGACAGCCCCGCTTGCCTTCAAAGTAATTCTGGAAGCCGGGTGTGGGGGTTCCACTCTCGGGATAACCATTCGTATAGAAATTCATCGGGGTGATGAACATTTTTATCTGCCGTTCCTTCAACCGGAACAGCAAGTAATCAAATAGTTGAAGGTGTTTGTTGAATAGCAGGTTGCCAGCACTGTCGCTGATCTCTGTATCCCAAACATGGATCCGGTAACCGTCCAGTCCCATCCTGGCAAAATGATATACATCCGCATCAATGGCCATTTCGTGGGGTACACCCATGTAATTATGTGCTCTGAATGGATGCGCAAACGGAGTCCCATAATTTACACCGAACGCAGTAACTTCTTCATCATTCTCGGTCCAGCGCATGACACCTTGTTCATCAACATAGGTGGATGGCTGACCTGTGATCCCGCAAGCAATGCCCAGGCCCAGGATCAGGCAGATAAATAGTTTTTTAAATCCTAACATCGCGTAATTTTTTTGGTTTAACGAATCATTCATGATCTGTTGTGTGTTTGGAGACCGGCACCTACTGTCTGGTATAGCGGTCAAATACATGGATCACCGGCAACACATTCTTTTCTTCATCGAAAAAGCTTCTTGTCCCCATCCTGGCGGTAGCAGGTTCCCACCAGAAAATCCCGCATCCTTTTCCATCTGGCACATTCAGAACGATCCTGTTCACTTCCTCAAGAAATTCTCTTTGTCCTTCAGGTGTTTCAGGAAATGGCGCGAGCGTATCCTTATATTCCCTGGGGGTCCAGTTGTAAGCAGCCTCAACCACAATGATATCCTTCTGATATGCTCTGGCTGTCCAGTTCAGGCATTCCCTCAGATCAAGCAAACTTCCGTGCCACCAGGGATAATAGGACTGGCCAATAACATCGTACCTGATTCCATAAGAATGAAATTTATCAAACCAGCGTTCCGTAAATTCCCTGTTTCCCCCCTTGTCAATGTGGATCATAATCACGGGACAGGGATTGTTGCCACAACTGGCATATACCCCATGAATACCCGCCTGCACCAGTTCAGTAAAATTATCCCAGTTCTCAGGCAGTTTTCCATCTGGCCATAGCATGCCGTTACTGATCTCGTTGCCTATTTGAACCATATCCGGGAAAGCCCCGGCCTTACGGAATGCAATCATGGTCGACCTGGTATATTCATAAACGGAATCAACGAGTTCCTGATGCGATAATTCCTCCCAGGCTGCAGGCAAAAACTGTTTTCCGGGATCTGCCCAGGTATCTGAGTAGTGGTAATCAAGGAGAAATTTCATCCCGCGGGACTTCGCATCTTTGGCCAGGGAAATGGTATATTGCAGATCATTTGGCAACCGGGGAGGAGTATGGAATAACCTCAGCCGGATCCAGTTATATCCATGGCCAGTGAATATTTGCAGACCTGGCTTTGCCTCTCCATTTTCTTTAAACGTAATTCCCTGGTCTTCTGCCTGCTTCAAAAAGGAAAGGTCTGCACCGATCGCATACTCCTGTGCCTGTAAAAAATGGCACAAAAAGAACAGGAAACAGAGTAGCCCGAATAAATGTGTTTTGATTTGTCTTCCGTTAGATATCATGATCGTATAAGTCTTTAATTGAATGCATGATGTGAGGCCTGTTCCGGAAAAATGATCGCATCCGGGAACACAGGGTGGAAACAAACAGGCTTACTCCGCCCGGAAGACCGGTCTTCCGGGCGGAATATAACCTGCTGAGGATTAATTAATATCCTGGATTCTGCTCAATGATTCCCCCTCCTTCAATGATTACAGAATTGGGGATGGGGAATAGTACATGGTGGGGCTGTGCGTTCGTCACCCCGCGATCCAGCGCATATTGAATGAACTTACCGTGTCGGATCAGATCGGCCCTCCTCGTGCATTCCAGGTAGAGTTCGCGTCCTCTTTCCTCCAGGATCTCATCGTGGAACTCCTCCTTGGTCATGCCTGAATAATCAGGCACATTGGACCTCGCGCGAACCATATTAGCCCATTCGTAAGCCTCATCAGGCCCGCGCTGCATATTGATGGCCTCTGCCAGGGACAACAACACTTCAGCATACCTGAATACAACGATATCAATGGGATAATCCGGTCCGACACCCTGAATCCCTGTGTACTTTAAAGGAATGGCCCCGTACCAAGCAGCATCACCTCTGCGGATGGTATCTCCTTCGGTATTGATGTATTCATAAATAATGGTATTAAGCCTCAGATCGCCAGACTGGAATTTATCAAAGAATTCCCAGTGCATGGCATAACCATACCAGCCGGCGCTCCTTTCGATCCGCGTGGTCCCTGCATACCCATGATGGTAACCGCCAGGGAAAAAATACTGTGGCAACCAGCATTCACTGGCTTCGTTCCCATGGCTTGCCCAGATCACTTCTTTGTTGGCTTTGATATTGAATACATCCTCATAATTCGGCTCCAGCGAGTAGTAGTCCATGTCAATAATGGACCGGGCCGCTGTTTCGGCATTCGCCCAGTCTTTTTCATGCATGTAAATACGCAGAAGCAACATTCTTGCCACACCCTTACTGAAACGGCCCCACATGCTCCAGTCATCATTTGTCGCATCCTGGAATCCTGGAGTACTGATCGCATCGTTCAGATCCTGCACCATCGCATCCACATAATCAGCATTTGACATCCTGGGAAGGATCGTTGTGTCGGTCAGGGTCGCCGGATCCAGTTTGGGATTGACCGGTCCGAAAAAATCCCACAACCAGTACATGTAAAATGCCCTGATCACCTTTGCCTCGGCGATATAACGGGCTTTCACATCTTCCTCTGCATCGGATAGCTCTATATTATTAATCACATCTGTGCAAAGAGCCACCTTGGGTAGCCTGGGTATATACGGACGGCGGCCATTAAAATAGGTAGTCCCCCAGGTAAAATTACGTGTATCAGAACTCCAGTTAGCCCTCATCTCATCCGTGGTTGCCATGGTATAGGACCACTCGTTCGTACCATCCTGGTTATATATTCTGCCCCAGTCAGGTCCGAAATCATTGTAGAGAGCAACCAGTGCAGTCAGGAAATCTGCCTCCGTGCTAAAGAAATTCTCGCTTGTCAGGTCTGTATACAGCTTCTGTTCAAGATATTTTTCACATCCTGAGAGATACAGTCCCGCAAATAATATTAGTAAATATTTGATTCTCTTTGTTTTCATTGGTCTTTTCATTTTAGTGTAATTTGCGAAATTCATGGCTAAAATGTCACATCAACACCGAAGGAAGTTGAAAATGCCTGCGGGAACGCTGCACCGGATGTGCTCAGTTCCGGATCGAATCCCTCATAGTTGGTGATGAGACCGAC
>DSDZ01000188.1 GCA_011048475.1 Bacteroides sp.
AACCTCCCCCCGCGGTTGCGGAGGAGGACCATTGTGACGAGACAGTTGCTGGATGCGGTCTCCGCCCTCAGGTTTCTATGGCGGCGGTCGCCGGCGGATTTCCTGGCGGTGATCCGTGCACACCGTGCCTACCGCGGACTTCGCAAAGATTACAGAAATATGCTGGAAGTGAACAAAATAAAGCCGGAAAGTGTTAACTTTGCACAAATATATCCGGGGAGTATCGTTATTGATTTTTTTCTGAAAGGTAAAAAGCGGTTTGGACAGCTTACGGATTCGTTCAGGCCAGAGGGGACAGATCAATGATGAGTACCGGGAAGGAGGAAAAATCAATATGAAAACCAGGGATCTAGGACACTGGGAGGGGATGCGGAACCTTCCTCTTCTTTTAAAAATCAACAGCAGGAAATACGGATCAGACACCGCACTTGCGCGGGTGGACGGCGTTTCTTACAGCTATGAGGAACTGGACCAGGCATGCAGGTACCTGGCCGTCATGCTCCACAGCGCGGGTATCGGAAAAGGGGAGCGGGTGGCCATTCTCGGGGAGAACAGTCCCCACTGGGGAGCCGCCTATTTCGGGATCCTGATCGCCAACGGGGTAACCGTGCCCATCCTGCCCGACTTCAGGGGGCCCGATGTGCGTGCCATCCTGGAGCATGCCGAAGTGAAAGCTTTGTTCCTTTCCGGGAAGCTGATGCAGCGGGTGCAGGACAACATCCCCCCCACGGTAAAAATGGTGATCCGCCTTGAAGATTTCACCGTCTGCCCCGTGAAAGAGGGAAAAATCCTGGCGTCTGGCAAAAGCCCTGTGGAAACAGAGTGTACAGAAGAAGGAAAGGTCTCCTTAAAGAAACTGGTGCCCCCGGCCGGTGCAGGCGATGTACCCGGATCATTTTACACTGCCGATCCGGAAGACCTGGCCTCGATCATTTACACGTCCGGTACCACCGGGCGCAGCAAGGGAGTGATGCTCACCCACCACAACATCCTGGTCAATGCGAAGCAGGCCAGGAGCATCCACGAAGTCACCGAAGAGGACGTTTTCCTCTCCGTTTTGCCGCTGGCCCATACCTATGAGTGCACCATCGGACTGATGGTCCCCCTGCTCAACGGGGCTACGGTCTACTACATGGACGGTCCCCCCACCGCCTCGGCACTGACCCCGCTGCTGAAGCAGCTGGCGCCCACCACCATGCTCACCGTCCCCCTGATCATTGAAAAGATCTACCGCACCCGGATCAGGCCCGCTCTCTACGGTTCTGCCGTCACCAGGCTGCTCATGAAGGTGGGGGTCACGCGCAGACTCCTTTCCAGGGCCGCGGTACGAAAGCTCCTTAAATTCTTCGGAGGCCGGATGCGGTTCTTCGGTGTGGGAGGAGCACCCCTGGCGCCTGATGTGGAAAAGTTCCTGATCGAAGGAGGCTTCCCCTATGCCATCGGGTACGGACTGACGGAAACCTCCCCCCTGCTGGCGGGCTTCGGACCACACAATCCGACCTACAGGTCGGTGGGCAAACCGTTGAGCGAAGTCACCCTGAAGATCTACCACCCGGATCCGGTCACCCGCGAAGGGGAGATCGTGGTCAAAGGTCCCAACATCATGAAGGGGTACTACAGGGATGAAGAAAGAACCGCCGAAGTATTCACGGAGGACGGATTTTTCCGGACGGGCGACCTGGGCTATGTGGACCGCAGGGGGATCCTGCATATCCGGGGACGTTCAAAGAACATGATCCTGGGTCCCAACGGGGAAAACATCTACCCGGAGGAGATCGAGGCAGTGATCAACAGCAAGGAGTACGTGAGTGAATCGCTGGTGATGCAGTACGGCGGCAAACTGGTGGCCAGGGTACACCTGAATCTGGAATTGCTGGAAGAGCGGTTCCAGCACATGAAGGAGAATGCAGCGGATTTTCAACAGCATCTGAATGAGCGGGCGGAGGAGATCCTTGCGGAACTCCTGGTCCAGGTGAATGCCCATGTGGCCAGAAATGCAAGGCTACAGCAGATGATCCTTCAGGTCCAGCCCTTCGAAAAAACACCCACCCAGAAGATCAAGCGGTACCTGTACAGCGGAATGCAAGGGTGATCAGCCGGCTTGTGTGCTCAGCAGACTGGTTGACAGGTTCAACCGCCTGTGTGCCAGGTTCAGCTGCCTGTGTGCCCGGTTCAGCTGCCTGTGTGCCCGGTTCAGCCGCCTGTGTGGTCAGCCGGTCAGCAGCGGGATCAGCTTCTCCAGTCCCATGATGCGGCTTCCCTTGACCAGCACATGATATCCCCGGGGCCGTTCGGACCGCAGCCAGCGCTCCACCTCCCCCGTATCCCCGAACACGATCACCGGGGTAGAGGGGTCTATCTCTGAAGAGGGATCCACCCGTGAGGAGGGATCGAACCCACTGCCAGAGGGGCCGTGTACCCCTGAAGAGGGATCCACCGAGGTAGAGGAATGATCCACCCCTGAGGAGGGATCCCGTACCCCGGGAGTGGGACCGCACACCCCGGAAAAAATCTTGCCCACCAGGAGGGTGAGATCGACGGGCAGGGTCCCGATCCATTTCACCAGTTCACGGTGCTCCTGCTCAGATGCATCCCCCATTTCCGCCATGTCCCCCAGGACAAGCATGCGCGGGTGCGGGGCAAACTGAAGCAATCCCCCGATGGCTTCCCGCATGCTGGTGGGATTGGCGTTGTAGGCGTCCAGGAGGATCCGGTTCCTTCCTTCCCCGATGAGCTGTGACCGCAGGTTCTGCGGGCGGTAACCGGCCACGGCTTCCCTGATCAATGCCGGGGAGATCCCGAAATGGATCCCCAGGGCCACCGCATACAGGATGTTTTGAAGGTTATATCCCCCTACCAGATTGGTCTCCACCCGGAATGGTTCTCCTCTTCCGGTCTCCACCTCCATCTCCAGGAAAGGATCCTGCTTTACGATGCGGCAGACCACCGGCAGATCTCCCCGGGGACCGACCACCATCCTTTTCACGCCCGTTTCTTCAGACTTTTTCATCAGCAGGGGATCGGATCCGTCCACAAAGGCCATTCCGCCGGTGCCGGCCAGGAATTCGTACAATTCACCCTTGGCTCGGAGCACCCCCTCCAGCGAACCGAATCCCTCCAGGTGGGCCTTACCCACATTTGTGATCAGTCCCGTTCCCGGTTCGGCGATCTCCGCGAGCTTCCTGATCTCCCCTGCATGGTTCGCTCCCATTTCGATCACCGCCATCTGCTCATCACGCAATCCGAGAAGGGTCAGCGGCACCCCGATGTGGTTGTTCAGGTTTCCTGAGGTGGAGAGCACACGGAATTTTTTCGAGAGAATGGCAGCAATCAGTTCCTTGGTGGTGGTCTTCCCGTTGCTCCCGGTGACAGCCAGCAGATCAGGTGCTTTCACCCGGCGGTGGTGGCGGGCCAGCTGCTGGAGCATGTCCAGGGATGACCGGACAAGGGCCACCCCATCGCGGCCGGCAAGATCGCTTCTGTCGGTGACCGCCAGCCGGCAGCCCTTCCCCAGCGCTTCCTCCACAAAGGCATTCCCGTCAAACCGGTCGCCCCTGATAGCAAAAAAAATGGTACCTGCAACCGCCTTCCGCGTATCGGTGCAGATGCCGGCGGATTGCAGGAATTCCGCATAAAGCCGCTCAATGGTCATTTCCCCTGACATGTTAACAAATCCATGGGATGCTATTGAAGCACGTTGCGAGAGGGTATCCCTCTGGACATACGAAGAGGGTGCCCTTGTGAGACACCCTCTCCTTTTATTTTAATCATGTCGCGCCATGAAGCCAGGATTCCTACAATCCTGTCGGCGTTCCCATGCGGGACATTGCACAGCGGAATCCCAGGTCATCCCTTGATTCGGTCTCCACAAGGTACCTGCGTTCCCCCGGGCTCAGCCAGTAGGCGCGGTCCTTCCAGGAACCGCCTTTGTAAACCCTGACCTGGTCGTTGATCAGCGAAACCCGCTCATTCTCATTGTTCAGGTACATGCTCCCCGAACCTTCGTAACGGGCTGCATCCGCCCTTTCACCGTCTTCGAATACAGATTCGATGTCACCGTCCCTGTAGTTCCTGTAATCAGATTTGCGATAGTTGAACCTGCCTTCCGCATCGGCCTCGTCGATGGGCACCCTGCGCAGGTGTCCCAGGCTGTCGATCACCGGGTTCCCGTTGGCATCCAGGTAGAGCTTGTCAAACTGGTTCCCGCGGAACGGACGGAAATCCGATACATCCATGTGGGAGAGGGGACGGTACACATCCTGAACCCACTCATTCACATTCCCGGCCATGCAGTAAAGCCCGTAATCGTTGGGCCAGTATGATTTCACCGGAACGGTGATGGAACCCGCGTCGTTCAGGCTCCCGGCCACACCCATCATGTCGCCGCGGCCCCTGACGAAGTTGGCCATCATCTCACCCATGTTCCTTGGATTGTCGTTTCTCACATTGTGACCATTCCAGGGAAAGGTCTTTCTTTCCCACACCAACTCGTCGATGGTGTTCCCGATCAGGCC
>DSDZ01000166.1 GCA_011048475.1 Bacteroides sp.
CCTATATGTATGGTGGCATATTTCACTCATCGGGAGTCGAAGTTGTAGGTTTGATAGGGCCCGTTTATGCCCTGACATTTTCCAATTACCGAAGGGCTGTGGGTATTTTCATTTTATACCTGGTATTCATCCTTGGAGGGACCTTTATCTATGAATACCTGCATCCCCAGTCCGGGCTGTTTCCCGGACGCAATTTCAATTTAGGAATGATTCGTTTTGCGTCTGCCACAGGTATGATATTCCTGATAGCACTGATCTATAATTTACAGATTGCCAGGTTAAAAAGAAAAGAAGAAGAACGGCTCAGAGAACTGCATACGGGAAAGTCCAGGTTCTATACCAATATCACGCATGAATTTCGAACCCCTTTAACCATTATCCTGGGAATGGCTGATGTGGTCAGTGACAAAATAAAAGGTGCCGTGGCGCATGAAATGAAGATGATTAAGAACAATGGCAATAAACTTCTGCAGCTGGTCAATCAACTGCTTAATCTCTCGAAAATGGAAGACGGGGCCATGCCCGTGCATCCGGTGCAATCTGATATCCTGGTCTATTTAAAATATATCATGGAATCTTTTCACAGTATGGCCCATGATAAGAACATCAGGCTCCATTTTATATCCAATCACAATTCAGTAATCATGGATTATGATCCTGACATTATTGAGGAAGTCATGTGCAATCTGCTTTCAAATGCAATAAAATTTACACCTCATGGAGGGGATGTGTATATCCAGGTTGAAGAAAGATCTCCCCTTAAAAATGAATCTCATGGAAATCTGTTGATTTATATCAGGGATAGTGGACTGGGCATTGCTGAAGCTGAACTGCCTTTTATTTTTGATCGATTTTACCAGATTGACGATGCCGCAACCAGGCGTTCGGAGGGCACGGGGATCGGATTGGCGCTGGTTAAAGAGTATATGGATCTGCTCGGAGGGACCATACAGGTTAAAAGCAAACCTGGGCAGGGAACAGCGTTCACATTAAGCCTGCCTGTCACACAGATTGCACCATTGCAACAGGTTCCTTCGGGAGACATTCATGAGAGAGCTGTATTGAAAAGCGATGAACGCGAATATGAAGCGCATGCCGGTGAAGGACCTCATGAGAAAATCTCTACAGGTCTTCCCTCGGTGTTAATTGTGGAGGATAACAGGGATGTGGTGGATTATTTGAGATCAACCCTGAATGGCTTTTATTATTGCATGGTTGCAGGCAATGGCAATGAGGGAATTTACAAAGCCCTTGAAACAGTACCCGACCTCATTATATGTGATATCATGATGCCCGAAAAAGACGGTTTTGAGGTCTGCAGGACGCTTAAGGCTGATTTTCGCACCAATCATATTCCGGTCGTTATCCTCACGGCGAAGGCGGATATGGATTCAAAAATTGGCGGATTGAATTGTGGCGCTGATGCATATATCATTAAACCCTTTAATAAGAAAGAACTTCTGGTTCGAATGGAAAAATTGATCGAAAACCGTCAGAAGCTGAAAGAAAAGTACAGGGATATGATTTTCTCTTCCTCAATTCCGGAAAAGCCAGAGGGATTAAATGATATCTTCATAAAAAAAATAACGGCTACCCTCGAAAAGAATTACCGCGACGAAAATTACAATGTTTTTAGATTGTGCCTCGATATGGGGATCAGCCGTGCCCAGCTACACAGAAAACTGATTGTGCTCACCGGTAAATCAACTTCTGACCTGTTGCGTAATTACCGCATAAGAAAAGCAGAAGAGCTGCTTGTAAACTCCGACCTCACGATTGCTGAAGTTGCTTACAATGCAGGATTCAGAGATCCTAATTATTTCAGTAAATCTTTTGTCAGACAATACGGTTTAACCCCGAGCCGCTACAGGACTAAAAAACAGTTGGTGAAACATTAGTACTCCTGCCTGCAACATTAGTCCCCGGATTCGATATTGATTTCCTTTCTTTTGAAACACAGGTACTCCTGGCATTCAGGCCCATTGGGTACATTTATGAATAACTCAACAAAAGGAACGAAAAATGAAACACACAGGAATCAATTACCACCAATTGGGCCATGTTATCGCGCCTGTTATCTTTTCGCTGATTGTCATTTTCATTGCTTCCCTCCGAACAATCGGACAGGGAACGGTGACTGATGTCAAATTCTACAGCAATTCGCTGGAAATGGAGCGGAATGTCCAGATCTATCTGCCTGAAGGGTATAATGACCAGGATTCCGTCCGGTATCCGGTCATCTATTTCTTGCACGGTGCTACCCTGAATCACACCTATTATCAGTTTCTATCCGGCATTTTAAATACATTGATTGGTGGGGGCCTTATTTCACCCGTGATTGTTGTTAAACCTGACGGCAGTGCGGGTCCATGGGGTGGCAGTTTCTACACAAACTCCGAATTGTACGGGAATTTTGAGGACTATATTGTCAATGATCTGACGGAATTTATTGATTCCCACTACAGAACCATTACATCAAGGGATAAGCGGTCCATTACGGGGCACTCCATGGGAGGATATGGTGCCATGAAGCTGGCTTTAAAACACCCCGAAAAATATTGTGCTGTGGCATCGCACAGCGCTCCCCTTGATTTCAGCCATTGGCCCGACCGGATACCAGGCGTAATTGCGGAGAATGGGGGAACACCGGTTTCTGAATACCTGCCGCGTCCTGACAGGCTTCGGACTTTTTTGTTTTATACCCTGGCGGGAGCCTTCTCACCCAACCTGGATCATATGCCATACCAGGTGGATTTTCCTTTGGACAGCATGGGGAACCTGATTGATTCTGTATTCAGCCGATGGATGCTTCACGATCCCGTCAGCCTGGCAGCCGAGATGGACCGATCTTCATGTGTGTCTGTCTATTTTGATTGTGGCCTGCAGGATGAGCTGCTGACATATCCATTCAATACTGGTTTTGCTTCTTCACTGGATCAGCTGGGAATGGCATACGATTTTCGATCCTTCACCGGGGGGCACATGGATCAGCTTGCGGCCAGGGTTCCTGTTGCACTCCAGTTTCTCGATTCTGCCATGAACAAGTGCGGAGGCGAATTAGGGGAAGGCGTATGGTCCTATAAATCCCCCATGCCCACAGCACGTTGTTTTCTGGGTGCCTGTGTCTTGCATGGAAAAATTTATGCAATAGGGGGCTCAACCAGTGCGATCAGTGTAACGTCAGCTCTTGAAGTCTATGATCCGATAACAGACACCTGGGTTCAAAAAGCGAGTATGCCAGTCGCAATGTGTTATCCCAACGTATGTGTCCTGGATGGGAAAATCTACGTTTTTGGAGGTAACAAGGAAATGTTTGGCGGATTATGTACGGATGTTTTTATGTATGATCCTGGTACAGACGAATGGACACAGATGGATGATTCTCAGCATGCTTTCGGTGATCCAGGCATAGCGGTTGTGAATGGACTTGTTTACCTGATAGGGGGAGCGAAAGAAGGAGCTGTTCCGGTTTCTGATCTTCATGTATATGATCCTTCATCAGGTATATGGACAAAAAAAGCGGATATGCCAACACCCCGGTCGATGCTTGATGCTTGTATGTACGAAAATAAAATCTACTGCGTTGGAGGGACCAGTGAGAACTGGACCGTTGATTTCTATCCAAATGTGGAGGTGTACGATCCGATTCAGGATACCTGGGTAGCTGAAAATGACCTGCCTGTCGGCCGTTGGAGCCCGTCAGCCTGTGTCCTGGACCAAATGATTTATGTTACGGGAGGTCATTTTGAATCAAATGCCTGTGACAGGCTCGATATTCTGGAACCGGTTTCTGGTGAATGGAGTTCAGGAACACCCATGTTACACATCAGGCAGGGGCATGAGGCATGCGTGCTGGATGGGAAAATATATGTACTGGGTGGATCATATGCTGATAACGGAATGCCTGTATTTTTATCCTCCGTGGAAACCTATGGTTTTTATCCTTCAACCACCATTCAAAATGTCATCAAAAACCAGCCGCAGGATAATGCTGCACAGGTAAAGATCTATCCCAATCCGTTTCACTCAAGTACGACCATCTTTTATAGCCTTTCTCAGCGGCAACTGGTAAACATAAGCATGTTTGATGCCCGGGGAAGGCAAATTGCTGATTTGGTCAGTGAGGTTGAGCAGCCCGGGGAACATGCAGTAACGTTAAATTCGGAAGGAATGATTGATGGCATTTATTTTTGTCATTTTACAGCGGGTGGTCATATCCAGACCAAAAAGTGTGTATTGTTGAGTAAATAATTTTCAACCATTCCTGCGGCACCGGGATCACGCAGATATTCATGGATCTGCCGTCTTCGGAAAGCATGGCCGACTGGATCACGATCCGGGTGCCGCCGGGACTGAAGGAGGGGTGGGGGTGGTCCTGGGCCGTTCGTTTGTGGCCGGCTGAGAGCAGCATCATTTCATGTGTGCGCCGGTCGATCAGGTAGATCTCCCTGGCAAAGTTGTCACCCGCCAAAAACCTTCCGTCGGGCGACCCGGTCACATGCCAGA
>DSDZ01000039.1 GCA_011048475.1 Bacteroides sp.
ACCATTCCCACCTACGCGATGGTGTCCGAGTCCTTCAGCAACTGGAAGGGAATGGAAGAGTCGGGAGGCAGAAGGATTAAAAGGAGTGTCAACATCGACATGAAGAGTGTCGCTTTCCTCACCCGGGAGCAGATCGAGAAATTCCGCAAGTACTACCTTCTCAAAGACTACATCAACAGCAAGGAGAAGGAGATCGAAGAATACAATGCTTCCCTGAACCTGGATGTGACCACCGTTACCAACGGCAGGAGGATGACCAACCTGGGAACATTCCGAAAATACCTTGAAAATTATCTGCACAACCACCCCAAGGTACACAATGACATGACCTTCCTGGTGAGGCATCTGCAACCCACTGAAACAGGGATCCCCCTTGAAATTTACGTTTTCTCAAAAGAGCAGGAATGGGCGAAATATGAAGCGCTCCAGGCCGATATTTTCGACCACATCCTTGCCATCATGCCCGAATTCGACCTCCGCGTCTTCCAGAATCCCACAGGTGATGATTTCAGAAAACTGGGGACCTCCTGAATGTAAGCAGATATGGGCAAATATGTTTAAAATCACATGATTGTATGTGAATATCTTTCAAATTGTAACTACATTAGGGGAGGATATTCACCATCGCCCATCACAAAGCAACACTGCACCTATGGAAGACACACATCAGATAGACGACCTGGACCGCAGGATCCTGGCGCTGATCACCAAAAATGCAAGGATCCCTTACCTGGAGGTTGCCAGGGAATGCAAGGTGTCCGGGGCAGCCGTTCACCAGCGTATTCAGCGCCTTATAAAACTCGGGGTAATCACCGGGTCGGAATTTGTCCTCAGTCCAAAGAAGATCGGGTTTTATACCTGTGCCTATGTGGGAATATTCCTGGACAGTGCGAGCCTCTATCCGGAGGTGGTCACCCGGCTCAGGGAGATCCCCGAGATCACACAGTGTCATTATATCACAGGAGGCTACTCCATTTTCATCAAGGTCTACACCAGGGACAACGAACATTTGAAGCATCTGCTGGTGGACAAGGTCCAGTGCATCCCGGGGATCGCCCGGACGGAAACCTTTATCTCGCTGGAGGAGAGCTTCAACAGGCAGCTGCCCCTGGAGTAGGGCCCCTGGCGGTACTCTCCACCCGCACCGCGGATCAGGCCTGCAGGCCCCGCTGGCGGAGCACCTCGAACAGCAGGATGCCCGCAGCCACGGAGACATTCAGGGATGAAATGCTGCCTTTCAGGGGAATGGACACATGAAGGTCCGCCATTCTGAGCAGCTGGGGCGAGATTCCCCGCTCCTCAGAGCCCAGGATGATCACTGCCGGACCTTTCATGTTGATGTCAAAGCATGTCCTTTTCGCATGTTCGTTTGCCGCAAATAGTTGCAGCCCGCTGTCCTTCAGAAAAAGGGCAATCTCTTCCAGGTTCCGGTGGCGGCAGACAGGGATCCGGTGGAGGGCGCCTGCGGAGGCCTTGATGGCATCCGCGTTGATCCGGGCGCTTCCGGAGTCCGGGATCACCACGGCATGCGCCCCTGCACACTCGGCGGTGCGCGCGATGGCGCCGAAATTCCTCACATCCGACACACCGTCCAGCATCACAACCAGGGGATCCTTCCCCGCCTCGTAAACTGATGGAAGCAGCGTGGCAATGCTGCAGTAGGAGATTGAGGAGAGATATGCGACCACCCCCTGGTGATTTCTCCCGGTAATTCTGTTAAGTTTCTCCACGGGAACCCGCTGTACCGGGATCTCCCGCATGTGCAGCTGACCCAGGAGCTGTTTGATCTGTCCGGATCCGTCGCCCCGCCTGACGAGCACCTTATCCAGTTCCTTTCCTGAATCCAGGGCTTCCAGGACCGGATGGATTCCAAAAATGAGATTCTTCTTTTCCGCCGCCATCAGGATCCGGGTGAATATACCTTCCCGCTCCGCCATGAGCGAACCGCCTCGTTCCAGAGCACCTGAGATTCGGGGGTCCTGGCCCATGTCATGTGGTCAAAGGAATAGGTACTGGGTTTGCGATCGAAACGGAATTCCACCGCCTTGCTTCTCCTGCGCTCGTAATAATACCAGCGCTCGCCGGTTCCCGTCATCCGGATCCTGCTCGGGGGTCCGAACAGGATGAAGATCATACCGCGGTCGGTCTTCCATCCCTCTTTGTTGGAGGTGAAGTAGAGGTTGGAGTAAACCACGCGGTTGTAGTAGACGCGGATCAGTTCCCTGGACCGTTCCACGCTGTTCCCCCTTTTCAGCCAGAAATCATCCACGGCAAGCTTCCGGTTGGGTTCTTTTCGCAGGTCCCTGTATTCCGCCAGCGTGGCCAGGTAAAAAATCGGTTCCATAAGCTCGGTGGGAGTTTTGACCTCCGGAAAGGATCCCCCGAAGTTGAACAGTGTCAGTCCCTCATCGCTCTCGGGATTCACGCGGAAAAAGTACATTCCTTTCCTGACCAGGTTGAACTGCACGGTATCGGCCAGCGGGTACGCATAGCTGGTATCCGGGGAATAACTCATGGTGTAATCCACACTTGCGGTGACGGGTTGACGGGGCAGCTCACTCTCCGACCTGAAATAGTCCACATAAACGGTGTCATAAGAAAGATCCCGGTACTGGATATTGAACTTCTCACCGGGAAGGAAGAAATTCATGAACTTCGGATAGCCCGTGGACTGTGCGATCACCTTGAAATTCTGCGCACCGAATGGATTGGTCTTGTCCACGTACAGATATTCCAGGCCGTAACTCCCCCGCTGAAGATCCCTGGCTTCGAGCCTCAGCAGGTACCGGTAACCGGACCTGGCAGGGATGGGGATGGAACCGAAGAATGCCGGCCGGTCTTCGTCCTTCTTCAGCAATTTATAGGTGACAGTGGCCGAGTCAACCATCACTCCCTCCATGCTGGCGGGATCCAGCTCGATCAGCCTGTAGTGGACCCCCATCAGCGCCCTGTATTCCGCCTGTTCGTTGGTCTGGCTGAACCTCAGCTCACGTGGATATGCCCGCAGATAAAGCATCGAAAACCGGTCATCTTCATGAAACAGGGAATAATCGGGATGAAGGGATAGTTCGCTGGGATTGTAAAGCGCGGCCAGATATTCGGCGGTCTCCGGAGCAGATGCCTGCCGTGAGGCACCACACCCCCCGAGGAGGACGGCGGCCGCTGCGATCCCGGCGATCCTCAATTTCATTCTACCCATGATCCTCAAAATTAGTCAAATTCTTTATCCCTTCATCCTTTCCAGCAGGCTGGACTGCTTCTCCCATTCCTCCAGGACCTCGTCATGCCTGGTCCTGAGTTTCTCATATTCCTCGTAAACATGCATGCCCGTCACATTGACCGGATCCACGAGCAGCCTGTCCATCTGGGTGATTTCCTTTTCGATCTCTTCAATCTCCTTCTCCAGGAGCCTGACCCGTCTGGCAACCTTCCTCATCTTTTTCTCTTGTTCCCTGCGCTCTTGATATTCGAGCTTCCTTTCCCCGGACGCAGGCTTGCTGCCACCTGCAGGCTGCTCTTTTGCCGAACCGGATTGTTGCCTGCGCTCGATCTCCTTCAGGGAGGTGACATTCCTGCGTCTCAGAAAATCATAGATCCCGCCCAGGTGTTCCCTGACCGCATGATCCCTGAACTCAAATACCTTGCCGACCAGCCCGTCCAGAAATTCCCTGTCGTGTGAAACCACAATAAGTGTACCATCATAGGCAAGCAGTGCATTTTTCAGAATGTCCTTGGACCGCATATCCAGGTGGTTGGTGGGCTCGTCCAGGATGAGCAGGTTGAAAGGCTGCAGCAACATCCTGGCCATGGCCAGCCTGGAACGCTCTCCTCCTGAAAGCACCTTGACTTTCTTGCCCACATCTTCGCCGCTGAAAAGAAAGGCCCCCAGGATATCCCTGATCTTTGTCCGGATCTCCCCCACCGCCACCCGGTCGACCGTCTCCAGCACCGTCAGATCCCCGTCCATGATCTCATCCTGATTCTGTGCAAAATATCCCAGTTCCACATTGTGTCCCCGCTTCAGTTTTCCGGTATACTCCAGCTCCCCCACCAGGATCCTGGACAGGGTGGTCTTCCCTTCCCCGTTCCTTCCAACGAAAGCCACCTTTTCACCCCGCTGGATCATCAAACCGACCTTTTCCAGCACCACCACATTGCCGAAACGCTTCCCCAGATCTGATGCCTCGAATACGATATCGCCGGATCGCTTTGCAGGCGGGAACTTCAGCTTCATCCCCGTGTTGTCTTCCTGTTCCACCTCGATCCGGTCCAGTTTCTCCAGCTGTTTGATCCGCGACTGCACCTGCACCGCTTTGGTGGCTTTGTACCTGAACCTGCTGATGAATTCTTCCGTATCCTGGATCATCTTCTGCTGGTTCTCGTAGGCCGCCTGCTGATGCGTGATGCGCTCCTCCTTCAGTACCGTGTACTTTGAATAGGGAACTTTGTAGTCGTAGAGTTTGCCGAGGGACAATTCGATCGTGCGGTTG
>DSDZ01000040.1 GCA_011048475.1 Bacteroides sp.
ACTTAAAATTCAGATCATGGTACAGGGCCAGGAACCGGACCCCGAACGAGGAGCCGATATCCCGCTGCGTGTACCACAATTTTCCGTGCCGGTGCCGCAGCCGGGTGTTGATCACCGCCCCGGCCAGGTTGGGGTCGGGGTGTGAAGCCGAGAACCGGTTCTTCAGGATCCACTGAAGCGACCGTTCGATATGGTCATCGAATCCTTCCGCACCGTACTCCCTGAGCCTGAGCCACAGGATCCCCGAGAATGCCACCGAAGATCCGCAGATGGAGCTGCGGTCCCTCCGCCCGTCCAGGTAATTCTCGTAGTAGATGGTCCCCGCCCCGTCCTGGAACCTGGCGTATGCCTCCCCGGTCTTCCGTGCCGCCTCCAGGTACCTGCGGTCGCCCGTCAGCCCGTACCCGTCCAGCAACGATTCGGCATACCAGATGTTGAACCGGGGATGGACACTGCCCTCCTCCCTGTGGTTGGGCATGAAGTCCATCCAGAGCCCTTCGGGGCCCTGCTTTTCCACCAGGCTGTTGCACAGCGTGATGAACGCATCCCGGTAGGTCTCGTTGCCCGTGTATTCATACATGTCCAGGAAAAGCGACCCCTCGTTATTGGGACGGGCCACGTCATACAGCTCCTGCTCCTCCTTTTCCGGCCAGAACGGACTGTCCTCCTTCATCACCTCCCCCGATCCGGGATCCACGTTGTCGTAGCAGACCCCCTCTTCCAGGAGGCACATGTTCCGCAGCATCCAGTCCCCCGCCTGTGTGGTCACATCCCCGTACCGCCTCTCTCCCGTCGCTTCATACAGCCTGTAAAGCCCGGCCGATCCGTCCGACATGGTGGCGAATACGATCACCTCGCCGGCATGGTCGCCGTGGATGGAGTTGATCATTCCCTTCAGTTTCGGATGGTCGGTGATCTGCAAGCTCACCCACCAGTCCCCCGCTTTCCTGGCCACATCCAGGTACTGGCTGTTCCCTGTGATCCGGTATGCTTCGGTGAGCGCACAGATGGCCTGTCCCGTATGCCACGGGGGCTCATAGGCATACCACTTCCCCTCGGTGATGTTGTAGTCGCAACGGGAGATCCCGTTCTCATCGATGACCACTTCGGCAATGTAGCGGGCGATCCCGTTCAGCGCTTCCAGCACCTGCTCCTTCCCCGTCGCCTGCTTTTCCTCCTGCGCATACAGGGAAAAGAACGGCACCGCCAGCAGCAGCACGATCAATCCGGAAATTTTTCTCATTGCTTTCCTCTTATTGTATTTCATATTTCTGTTTGTGGTTTCTCACCTCCTCATCACGGAGCCGGAACGAAAAGCCCCAGTCCCCCTTCCACTGCTCCACCTTGACCAGGATGTGGTTCCTCCCCTGCTCCAGATCCAGCAGCACTTCGTCCTCGTCAGGGATGATGCTTCTTTTCACGTGCACCCGGTGGACCTCCTTCCCGTTGCACCAGACCGTGGCCCCGTCGTTGCTCCCCAGCAGGGCGGACACACGCCGCTTTTGGGGTACATCAATGCTGCAATAGGCATACGCCACCGCACGGATGGGCGGATCGAAGATCCCCTTTAGGTCCACCTCTCCCTGTTTCGGCGAATCGTACTTGATCCAGCTGTACTCCCTGCCGCCGGGTCCCGCGAACCGCATGCCCGGGAAGGGCCTGGCCTGCTCCTCTCCCCCCATGGATCCCAGGAAATCCCGGCTGCTTTCGTCGAAGGATCCCAGCGGGAAACCTCCCGCAAGCAGCCAGTACTGGAAATACTGTCCGGACAGCCGGCTGATGTCCAGCCGCACCTCCGCTGGCGGGGGCAGATAGCTTCCGGCTTTAAAATCTTTGATGGCCCTGCGGAGCAGCTCCCCCTGGTCATCCATGGCAGCGAGCCGTTTCCTGTATTCCAGCAGCGCCCTGTCCCGCCAGTAGGGACGGTTCTCCGCCTCCCACAGCTTTGTAAACCATTCCGCCAGCTGTTCAAACTGCATCCTGACCCCGTCTGCCAGCTCCAGCGCATTGTTCAGCGCCTCAAGGGCAGCGTTGCGGTCATCCAGCTGCAGTGCACTTGCCCTGGCGTAGGCATCGGCCGCCTCCAGCAAACGCTCCCTGCTGTCACCCAGGAAATCATACTGCGCGATGGTGAACCGGATGAAGTCCAGGTCCCCACCGTAATAAGGAGTAATTCCATTTTCGAGGATTGCAGCCGCCTCATCCACCCACTGCCGGACCTGCCTCCAGCTGTCCGGATCAAAGGTGATCTTTTCGCCCCGTTCGGGAACCAGGGTTTTGGTGAATACCCCGTAATTCATTTCGAAGGTTGGACCCAGGTCCGTGAGCCGGTTCAGGGCATGCAGGGTGCGCGGAATGAGCTGCTCCGTGTCCCCGTAGATCCCCTGGCTGAACCGCCGGTCGAAGTCCTCCAGCGGATCCCGGTTGGGCCGCCAGCACTGCTCCGCATTGTAAGCCACCCCGTACCAGTCGCGCGAGAAAAAATGCATCCCCCCGTCGTCCCACACGGTGCAGTAAACCCCCAGGGTGCCCTTTTCATACCCCTCGTTGATAAAGTTCCGGATATTGGTCACAGCCATGCGGAAGTCGGGGATCAGCCGGCCGGAATTGAGGATCCCCGGGGAAATGGTAAAGTCGAAACCGGCCTGCTTCACCGGATCGATAAAGCGGGCGAACGATTCGGAGGCACTGTAATCCCAGGCCCCCACCACCATGCTTTCCGGGATCATCTCCAGGATCTCCGGGTGCTCCAGGATGATATCCCCCCAGATGATGGTCCGCTTTCCCAGCCGCCGGAGAATGGAATCGATGCGTGTCACATGGCCGGCGTAGATCCTGGCCACCCCGATGCTGTCGGCCGCCCCGGCGAGTCCCCCGCGGGAAAGGTCCCACGCCTCATCGCAGTTGGGTGTGAAATATTCCGAACTGAAGGCAGGGGCCATCTCCCGGTACACATTGCCCAGGAATTCAATGGATTCAGGGTTCAGCGGATCCAGCATCCGGTCCGTCGCCCCCAGGTGCCTGTACTGCGGGTGACCGAGGATCTTTTCGAAGTGACCGAGGGACTGGAAATTTCCCACCAGGCGGATGTGGTAACCGGCTGCATACTCGGAGAGTTCCCGGAACTCTTCAATGGAAATGGCTCCGTCGGCGGGGGCAAAGTCCGGGTAGGTTTCCGTCCTGACCACATGCTCGATGTAAAAGGACATGTGGTTGATCTTCATTTCCGCATACCGCCTGATCTGCTGTCTGATGTATTCGCTGGAGGGAACGGGGCCCCTGCTGATATCATCCATTACGCAGCGGAACGGGATCGCCGGCCAGTCCCGGATGGTGAGCACGGGCACCTCTCCGGGGGGCGGTGTACCCCGCAGCAGCTGTATCAGGGACTGCACCCCGTAAAAAGCCCCTGCGGGAGCATTTGCCGCCACGATGATCCCCTTTTTCCCGATTGCCAGGATGTACCCTTCCTCCCCCAGTTCCTTGCCCGGTTCGATCCCTTCGCGGCGGACCGCCGAAAGCAGTTCCGCATCCTTGGCGGGCAGTCCGACCCAGACATCCGGTTGTTTCTGTCCGGTGGCCGTGACCGTGCACCCGAAGCGCGCCTGGAACGCCTCTGCGATCTGCTTGGTGACAATGTTCCCGGTGACTTCCTCCAGCCCGGAGATCCGCAGCGAAACAGCGGAGCCTCCCGGATGGTAGGTGCCCCGCCCTTCGATCACCTCCCGGGGAAAGGGGACCACCGGAATGTGTTCCCGCTGCGCCGTCAGCATGGCCGCGGGGAGGAGCAGCAACACCACACCCGCTATACCCGCCCTCATCCCTGCCGGGACCTGCCGGGACAGACGTCCCTCTCTTTTTCGCAATTGAATCCCCGTCATATGTAAATAAATTCCTGCATCTGTCATTCCCTGTGGTCGTACCAATTTTCAGTGAGCCACGAGGCAGAGAAACGGTAAGCCCCGTCCAGGTCGTCCACCCCAGACTCGGTCCCTCCCACATCGATCCCGAACCTGCCGCTGTAACCGATCCGGTCCAGCGTCTCGAAGAAGCGGTACCAGTCGATCTTTCCCGATCCCGGGACCAGGTGCTCAACCCGGTGGCCGCTGTTGTCGGACAGGTGAATATAATCCACGAGGCCGTCAAGGCGGATCAGGGAAAGGTAGAGGTTATCCTTCATGAAATACTGGTTGGCCGTGTCCAGGTTGAACCGCAGGTTGTCCCGCTTCACCGCCTCTGCAAACAGCAGGAAGGCGTCGGTGGAGTGCACCAGCGCCCCGTAGCAGGGATGCAACTGGAATGTCAGGTTCCTGCGGGCAGCCATGTCACAGGCGGCGCGGAATGTCTCCACCAGTCCCTCCATATACCCATTCCAGCCCATTCCGTCCGGGATGGTGGCCCCGGCCAGCAACTCCTCGTCATAGTGGCGGGTCACCGGGATCCCTTTCGGGAACTGCCAGGGCGGAAGCGGGGCATTGTCCAGGAT
>DSDZ01000165.1 GCA_011048475.1 Bacteroides sp.
AATCTCCTCCATGTGCGCAAAAAACCGCTCGTCCAGTCCCCCCGCCTCCCTGAACAGCCGGGCGCGCACCAGCAGGCAGGCACCGCTGGCCCAGAAGACCTCCGCCGTGCTGTCATACTGTCCGCTGTCCATTTCAACATGATCGAAGATCCGGCCCCTGCAGAAGGGATAACCGTACCGGTCGATATATCCGCCCGCAGCCCCGGCATACTCGAAATGATCCCTCCGGTGGAAATCCCTGATCCTGGGCGTGCACACCGCCGCCCGCTCATTTTTTTCCATCAGGTCCAGCAGCGGCGGCAGCCAGTTCTCCGTCACTTCGATATCCGAATTGAGCAGCAGGAAATAATCTGCTTCCAGCTGAGCCAGCGCACGGTTGTAGCCCCCGCTGAAACCGTGGTTCTCCTCCAGCCTGATCAGCCTGATATCCGGGTATTCGGTCTCCAAAAAAGCGACGGATCCATCCGTGGAGGCATTGTCCGCCACCACGATCTCCGTGCCCGGCAACCCGGAATGCCGGATCAGAGGCGGCAGGAACTGCTGCAGGAATCTCTTCCCGTTCCAGTTGAGGATGACGATGGAGAGACGTTTCATTGCTTCAGCATGATTTTCCTGATGACATCCAGGAACTCCACGAACATCAGTCCGTTGGAGCAGATCACATGTTCCCGGTGGAGCACATCCTCATTCCCCCCGAAGTCGGACACCTTCCCGCCGCCTCCCTCACCAGCAGGATCCCGGCTGCGATGTCCCACGGATTGAGCCCGTATTCGTAAAATGCATCGAACCGGCCGCATGCCACATAGGCGATGTCGGTGGCCGCCGATCCCAGCCTCCTGAGTCCGTTGGAATTTTTCATGAAATAATCCACGCTTTCCATGAACTGGTCCATGCGGGAGAAATCGGTGTAGGGGAAGCCGGTGGCGATCAGTGCATCCCTGACACGGGGAACGGAGCTGACCCGGACCGGTTTCCCGTTCAGCCAGGCACCGCCGCCCTCCCAGGCATAGAAAAACTCGTCCAGTCCGAATTCGTAAATGATCCCGGCCACCACCCGGTCACCTTCCCGGAGGCCGACGCTGATGGCAAAGGGGAAGACCCCGTGAATGAAGTTGGTGGTCCCGTCCACCGGATCAATGATCCAGTTCCAGGTGTCGCCCTGCTTCTTGTTCGTGCCCTCTTCGGCGATGAATCCCGCCTCCGGAAGCAGGGCGGAGAGTCCTTTTACCAGGATCTGCTCGGTGTGCGTATCCACCTCGGTTACGTAGTTCTGCCTGCCCTTCTTCTCGATGTTCAGGTCGCCCCGCTCCTGGTGCCTCTCCCTGACGTAAGCAGCGGCCTCCCGGACCACCTCCATGGTGTCGAAACAGATTTTCTGGTATTGCATGGGATCTTTTTTAATCCTGCAAAGTAAATAAATTATCGGGATCCGAGGGATTTCAGCAGGTCCGCCACCACAAAGGTACTGCCCCCGGTGAAGATCACATCCTCCGCCTGCGCCCGCTGCCGCGCCGACCGGTATGCTTCTTCCACCGACGGGAACGCCCTCCCCTTCAGTCCCCGTTTTCCGGCTTCCGCCTGCAGGACGATTGCATCCATGCTCCTGGGAACGCTGCTGGGGGTGAAATAATAGGTGGCCTCCACGGGGAGCAGCGGCAGGATGGCCGACAGATCCTTCTCCTTGACCAGTCCGAATACAATGTGCAGGGATTTTCGGGGAAGCTGCATCAGTTGTTTCATCACGGCGGCGATCCCCTCCTGGTTGTGGGCCACATCGCAGATGCTCCTCGGATTGTGATCCACCGTCTGCCACCTTCCCAGCAGTCCTGTATTCACGGAGACGGCGGAAAGGCCATTCTCTGCGGCCTTTTCCGGTATGTCCCACCCCGACTCCCTCAGTTTCACCAGCACGGTGAGCACGGTCATCAGGTTCTCATGCTGGTAATCCCCCGCCAGGTCGCATACCACCGTTCCCTCCTTCCCCGACAACGCATTGGTGTACCTGAGCATGATTTTTCCCTCCGGGGTGATGGTGTGCAAGGAAGGGATGAACATGCGGGAGGCAAAGGTGATTTCCGCCCGTTTCTCCCATGCCATGTGGCGGAACACCTTTTCCCTTTCATCGTCCGCCCTCCCCACCACCACCGGGATCCCCTTCTTGATGATCCCTCCCTTCTCACGGGCAATGGAAGAGAGGTCGTTTCCCAAAAACTCGGTATGGTCCATGGAAACATTGGTGATCACCGAGATGACAGGGGTGATGATGTTTGTGGAATCGAGCCTGCCTCCCAGTCCCGTTTCGATCACGGCCATCTCCACCTGTTGCCGGGCAAAAAAATCAAATGCCATGGCCACGGTCATTTCAAAAAAAGAGGGGCTGATCATCCCGATGATCCGTTTGTGGCGGGTGACAAAGTCCACCACTTCCTTTTCGGGGACGGGCTTTCCGTTCACCCGGATCCGTTCCCTGAAATCGAGCAGGTGGGGGGAGGTGTAAAGGGCGGTTCTGAACCCTGCCTGCTGGAACACGGAGGCCAGCATGTGGCTCACCGATCCCTTTCCGTTGGTCCCCGCCACGTGGACCGACGGGAATTTCCTGTGGGGGTGCCCCAGGGCCGCATCCAGCCGGAGGGTGTTTACCAGGTCGGCCTTGTAAGCGGCTTTCCCCACCCGCTGGTACATGGGCAGGCTGTTGAACAGAAATTCGGTGGCTTCCCGGTAGGTCATCGGCCGGAGGAGGCGTCGCCTGAAAAATAAGGATCATCCCAGGTATTCCTCTTCACCTTTTCGGGCCGGAACCGGACGGGCCGGGGCTTCTTCTCGGCCGGGTACCCGAGGGCCACCAGGGCGAAGGGATTCACATGGGGGGGCAGTTCCAGGAGACGGCGGAACGCTTCTTTCCGCTCCTTCCGCGGGTGGATGCCCACCCAGCATGAACCGATCCCCAGGGTGTGGGCCGCCAGCAGTATATTCTGCGTGGCCGCGCCGCAATCCACAACCCAGTACCCTTCCCCGTGCTGCAGCTGCTCGTCACCGCACACCACGATCCCGTGGGAGGCGGTCCGGAACATGGCCGCATAGGGATGGACCTCCATGATCCGGTCCATCATCTCCCGGCTGTCCACCACCACGAAATGCCAGGGCTGGCTGTTCACCGCCGAGGGGGCATGCATGGCAGCTTCGAGGATTTTTCCGATCAGTGCATCATCGATTTTCCGATCCGTGAATTTACGGATGCTCCTCCTGTTGAGGATGTAATCCAGTTCCTTCATGGCTGCCGGTGTATAACTGTGTGTAAAACTTGGTCCAATGTGAATAATTTGCCCGCACAGGGGAAGTAAAAAGCTCTATTTTTGACACTATCCGTAAAGTTAGCGTAACAGGGGGGATTTATGGCAAATGCGGTGAAAAAAAACACCAAGATCTTCGTTCTTGACACCAATGTACTGTTGCATGATTACAGGTGCATGCACAACTTCGAGGAGCACGACATCGTCATTCCGATCACCGTTCTGGAGGAGTTGGACCGTTTCAAGAAGGGGAACGACATCATTAATTACCATGCGAGGGAATTTACCAGGGAACTGGACAAGCTGAGCGGCGACAAGCTGTTCAACGGAGGGATCTCCCTGGGCAGGGGCAAGGGGAAACTGAGCATCGAGACCGGCAAATCGGCATCGGAGAAGCTGGTTTCCTCCTTCCCTGAGAACACACCCGATCACCGGATCCTGGCCATTGCAGAATTCCTGAAGGTGAAGCACGCGCCGAAGCGGGAGGTGATCATGATCACCAAGGACATCAACCTCCGGATGAAGGCCAAATCGCTGGGCATGATGGCGCAGGATTACCACAACGACATGGTGCAGAACATCGAGGACATCTTTGACAGTGTGAAGGTGAACGAGGTGACGGATCATTCGCTGATCAGCGACATGTATGATTCCCCGGAGGGTGTTCCGGTGAAGCGGTTCGGTTTTAAGAAAGAACCACATGCGCACGAGTATTTTATTTTTAAGAATGAGTCGCGCAGCGGACTGGGCCATTATGATCCGTTCAACAGGGTGGTGACCCGGGTGGAGAAAACCCGCACATACGGCATTGATCCGCGGAATGCGGAACAGACCTTCGCCCTGGATGCACTGTCCCGTCCGGAGGTGCAGCTGGTGGCACTCACCGGGAAAGCGGGAACGGGCAAAACGCTCCTGGCCCTTGCGGCTGCGATCCATCAGCGGAGGGAGTACACCCAGATCTTTCTTGCACGTCCCATCATCCCGCTGGGCAACAGGGATATCGGTTACCTGCCGGGGGATGTGGATGAGAAGATCGGTCCCTACATGGCCCCCCTGTTCGACAACCTGGCCGTGATCAAGCAAAAGTTCAAGCAACAGAGCAAGGAGTTCAGCCGCATCGAGGAGATGCAGCAGAGTGAAAAACTGGTGATCACGCCCCTGGCCTATATC
>DSDZ01000127.1 GCA_011048475.1 Bacteroides sp.
GATTTAACATGAATGTGTTCAGTTGAAAAACCTGCCGATGGTGCGGATCACCCCGGGCAGGGCAAAAACGATCACCCGGTCGTAGGGCTTGATCTGGGTTTCACCCCGTGCAATGAAGGCATTTTTTCCCCTGATCACGCCCCCGATGATGGCCTCCTTGGGAAATTCAATGTCAGAAAGCTTTCCTGCCGTGGCGGGCGCATCCGGTTTGACCAGAAATTCCATCACCTCTGCCTCGGTGCCGGTCAGGCATTTGATGCTGGTCACCTCCTCCGACATGGTGAACCGGAAGATCCTGCTGGCAGTGATCAGCTTCTTGTTCACGATGGTGTCCACCCCGATGTTTTCTGCCAGGTGGATGTAGTCCACGTTCTCTACCTCGGCAATGGTCCGCTTCACCCCCATCTGTTTGGCCAGCAGGCAGGAGAGGATGTTGGTCTCGGAGTTCCCGGTCACCGCAATAAACGCATCCATCTTATCGAGGCCCTCCGACCTGAGCAGGTCCAGGTCGGTTCCGTCACCATTGATCACCAGGGTGTTGTTCAGCCTGTTTGAAAGCTGGTAGCTTTTCTGCCGGTCGACCTCGATCAGCTTCACATAATGCTGGTTGCCCAGTGAATCAGCTGTTTTCCACCCGATCCTGCTCCCTCCCAGGATCATGATATTCCTGACCTCGAACTGCTTCTTGCCTGAATATTTATACAGCTCTTTCAACCCGGTCTTGCTGCTGATCACATAGACCATGTCATCCACCTCGAACCGGTCATCCCCTTTGGGCACCAGCGTCCTCCCGTGCCTGGTAATGGCCACGGCCCGGTATTCAAAACCGTTGTTCGCCGGGGCGAGCTCCCGGAGCGACCTGTCGATGATGGGAGCATCCTTGTCCAGCCGTATCACGTACATATGGAGCTTTCCGCCTGTAAACTCCACCACTTCCGTGCTTCCCGTTTCGGAAAGGAGTCCCACGATTTCCCTGGCGGCGATTTTCTCCGGGTAGATCATGTAATCCACTCCCAGGCTGTCGAATATCTCCTTGTTGGCCGGCAGCAGGTACTCCTGGTTATCGATCCTGGCAATGGTCTTTTTTGCGCCGAGCCGTTTGCTGAGAATGGCCGAATTGATGTTCACGTCCTCGGAATAGGTGACCCCGATAAACAGGTCGGCCTTGTTGATCTTGGATTCCTTCAGGTGCATGATGGAATTGGCATTCCCTTCGATGGTCAGCACATCCATCGTGCTGCCCACGGTCTTGAGGCGATCCGGGTCGTTGTCAATGATGACCAGATCATGTTCCTCACTGTTCAGCATCTTGGCCAGATGCATTCCAACTTCACCCGCCCCGGCGATTACAATACGCATGATGAAACGAAAATTTCCACCGCAAAATAACGGATAATTGCACAAATGTACGAAAGGTTCTTCTCTTTTTACCATCTTTTCAGGTAGGCACCGGTCTGCCCGGTCAGATGAAACTGGCCCCGCACATGAGCCGATTCTGCCTCCTCCCCTTCCTCAGGCACTTCCCCTGCAAGTCGCTCCAGCTTGTTACAAAACCATGTCCGGTTGGAACCGTCCACGACCACGTCCGACCGGGACAGAAATCCCAATAAGCCCGCTGACCCTAGGCGCGGTTCCCCTGACAGCAGAATGAAATCCTGGTCCTTCGCTTTCAGCACCTGCTGCCTGTGCGGATCGAACCCACCCGAAAGCACGATTCCCCGCACCCGGTCGTTTCCGACCTGCCAGGCTCCCCGGCAGAGAGGGCGACAGGCAGACACCGGGCCGTTCCCTGCGGAGGTCCCGGTGATCCGGAAGCCGGTGTACCGGAAACGGCGCTTCCCCCAGATGGTCTCCACATATTCGGTCATCCTGTCCGCCACCTGCTGGTCCCGGGCCCACATGTAATAGTCTACCTGATTTCCCTCCCTGAAAACAAGCAGGCTTCCCCCGTAGAAATGGGCGGCCACGAATTCAGCCGAGCGGGCGGTCCGGTAACGGTCCCACGAGCCGTGACCAAGGGTGACCGCCAGGTGTGCCATGAGGAGGTACCGGAACAGGTTGCGCTTATCGTGCAGGATGAATATCATCAGAATGAACAGGAGGACCAGGCACCATGTCTCGATAAATCCTGGTTTCAGGTCCCGGATCACAGAGCCAGGGAGGGATCCCACCAGGGACATGGTCCGGTTCAGCAAAGCCCCCAGCTTTGTGAGCGGCCAGTTGAAAAGCCAGGTGCAACAGCCGGTGGCAAAGAAAGGGACCGAAACCACGAACAGGGCGATGATGCAGCTGAGAAGGGGGACGGCCACCAGGTTGGTCAGAATGGCATAGGAGGGCAGCTGGTGGAAATAATAGGCTACCAGCGGAGCGGTGGCCAGCTGGGCTGCAATGCTGACCGCCGTTGCATCCAGGATCCATCTCAGGACCCTGTTCCGTACGCTGACCAGCTTCCGGGAAACGGGCTGGAGGGTAATGATCCCAAGCACGGCCATGTAGGACAGCTGGAATCCCACATCCATGATCCTGCCGGGATTCAGCACGATCAGCAGAAATGCCGACACCAGGATTCCGTTGAGGGCACCGCTGCGGTGGTCCAGCCAGCGGCCGGCTGTCAGCAGGGAGAACATGGTCACGGCCCTGCACACCGAGGAGGAAAAGCCGGTGATCCAGGCATAGGTCCAGATTACCAGCAGAATGAGCAGTGTCCTGTAGAACTCCTTTCCCGTGATCCGCACCAGGACGGAAAGGAGCCGGGAAAGTACCCACCAGATCAGTCCCACGTGCAATCCCGACACGGCCAGGATATGCATCCCACCTGCCATGGAAAAATCCTCCTCCATTTCAGGTGTCAGTTCCGAGCGGTCTCCCAGGCAAACCGCTTTCAGCAGGGAACACTCTTCCTGCCTGCCTTCCCAGCGGTCGGAGATGGCATTGCGGATCACCGCGTTGTCCAGTCCCCGGGATCCCCCCGCCCGCACCATGCGATACCGCCCGGGCTGACCGTCCGCATAAAATCGGTACCAGCAGTTCTTCCTCTGCAGGATCCTCTGATAATCCGTTTCTCCCGGATTCCTGCTGCTTTCGATCGGATACAGACTGCCGCAGAACTGCCAGGTCTCTCCCGGAGCAGGCAGCACAGAATCCGCAGGCATAGCCAGGTACAGCCGCACCACGGTGTTCGACACATAACCGCTGTCAGCGGAAGCCACGAGCCTGATGTTCATTTCCGTCCTCCAGAACCGGCTGGCGGGCCGCACCTCTTCCAGGATCTTCCCCCGTACCAGGACCTTTTGCCCAACAGGCAGTCCCGGGTCACGCGGTCTCACCGCCATACCGGTCGCGTAACCCGCCGCCATGAAGCATCCGAAAGCCGTCAGGCAGAACACACATGGCAGGAACGCCGGTTTCCTGTCCATCAGCCGGAACGCCACCGCCATGCATGTCCAGAGAAACAAACTGATGCCTGAAACGACGACGATCCCTGACGGGAGGAAGGAAAACAGCCCGAGCAATGATCCTGTCGCAAAAGGGACCAGGATCCTGATGACCGGCACCCTTCGCAGTTCCAGCATAGGAGATTGTTACCGTATCTGTCAATAAATGGTTTCACAGCAGGTTTATCGGTTATTCTTACTAACTTTCTTTGAACTTTTGCCCGGTTCTGTTAGTTTTATATGCGATTTTACGCGGACAATAAAAACTTTAATCAATAAGCAAATGGCAAAACTTACCACAAAACACATGGGGATCACCCTGAAGAATCCCATCATACTGGGTGCCAGTAACATGGTGACCAATATCGACAAATTGAAGCAGGCTGAGGAGGCCGGGATCGCCGCGGTGGTTTACCGTTCCCTCTTCGAAGAACAGATCCAGCTGGAAGATTACCAGATGAGCAGTCACATGGAGGCCTACGACGACCGCCATGCCGAAATGATCACCCTGTTCCCGAAAATTGAACATGGGGGGCCCAAGGAGTACCTGTATAACCTGAAGGAGGTAAAAAAAGCGCTTTCGGTCCCCGTCATCGGCAGCATCAATGCTGTGTACAAAGAATCATGGGTGGAATATGCGGGACTGATCGAGGAAACCGGTGTGGACGGACTGGAGCTGAACTTCTTTGCCATTCCGCGTGAATTTGACAAGCCGGGAAAGGATATCGTACAGCAGCAGATCGATATCCTGAAAGCGGTCAAGGACGTGGTAAAGATCCCGGTTGCTGTCAAACTGAGCTCCTTCTATACGAATATCCTGAAAGTGATCAGGGAATTTGACGATGCGGGTGCGGATGCATTCGTCCTGTTCAACAGGCTGTTCGAGCCGGACATCGATGTGGAAGCGGAGAAACACAGTTCACCGTGGAACCTGAGCACCCGCTCCGACCACCGGCTTGCCATCAGGTATGCGGGATTGCTTTACGGTGAGATCAGGGCC
>DSDZ01000132.1 GCA_011048475.1 Bacteroides sp.
GATCTGTAGAACACCATCGATATGTAGTCGACCACTTCCCTGGAAGGGAACACTTCCCCAGAATGCCCCCTGGCAAGGATTTCAATCCGGTAGGAGGGATCATCCATGGCCGCATATTCCATCAGGGTCATGATCGGACCGTACCCGCAGACCGTGATGTGGTTTTTCCTGACCGCTTCTGCCACCCCATCCACATCTCTTTTCATGATCGCGTCCACAACCAGCTGGTCCTTTTTTTCTCCTTCACGGGGGGAAAGGAAATGCGAAAAGTCACTCGATGCCAGAACCATCACCTTCCTTCCCAGTTCTGAGGCCGCCTGGCGGATCCTTCCGGCCACGTGCCTGGCACTCCCGGGTTGCTGGTCCATCATGCAGACCGGCACGATGGAAAAGGGATGTTTTCGCAGATAGTACTGCAGATAGGGGATGATCACCTCGGCGGAATGTTCGTTTGCATGGGAAAGCCTGCTGAAGGAAAGATCCATGGCAACGGCCAGTTCCAGGTCAAGTGGGACATCCCCGATGCAATTCTTCCATGCTTCCGCATCGTCAATGGCAAGGGGCAGACCGCTGCCGGTGTGGTTCGGATGGACGATGACGAAGGTCTCCGGCAGACGGTCTTGCCTGCTGATCAGCTGGAAAAAGGGGACGGTCTGGTGTCCCGAGTAGATGTGTCCCGCGTGGGGAACCACCCCCCCGTAAATGCGCCCGGTTTTCAGCTCCCTCACCGGATACCTGCCGGTTTGTTCGATTTCCCTGATCTGTTCAAAGATCCTTTCTTGCGTCGCTGGGTAAAAACGCCCCTCCACTGCCGCGTTTCTTACGTTCATGGTCATGCTGCTTTAAATACTCCGTAAATCTCTGCCTGACAAAGGGTACAGTGTCCGCCGGGATCGATACCCGTCACCCTGGTCCTGTAACCGCTCCGGTCGATAAGCCTTGCCCCGCATTCAGGGCAATAGGTGCTGCTGTCCATCTGGTTGTGGGTGTTACCGGGATAAACGTACCTGATCTTTTCCCGTGCCATGTGGATAAATTGTTCAAGGGTATGAATGGGAGTGGACGGCTGATCCAGCTTGTAACGGGGAAAATACCTGCTTACATGCAACACGATATCCGGTCCGCAGTGATCGCTGACCCATGAGATCAATCCTTCCCATTCCGGTTCAGAATCATTGAGACCGGGGATGATCAGAAAGGTCAGCTCCAGGTGACTGTCCGATCCGGCGATCTTCTCAATGGTTCTCAGCACCGGTTTCAGCCTTCCCCCTGTGATCTTCCTGTAGAACTCGTCGCGAAAGGATTTCAGGTCCACATTGAATGCATCCGTCACGGGGATCAACTCATTCAGCGGTTCCGCATTGATAAAACCGTTGGTGACCATGACATTTTTCAACTGCCGTTCCCTCGCATATGTTGCACATTCCAGCATATATTCAAAATTGATACCTGGTTCATTGTAGGTATAGGCCAGTCCGATATTCCCCTGTTGCCTGAGAGCCTCTTCCACAATGATTTCGGGATCCCTGGGAGCATACCTTGAGAAGATACCGGCCTCTACCTGCGAAATATCACAATTCTGGCAGAAGGTGCATGATAAATTGCAGCCGAAGCTCCCGATGGAGAAAATGGAAGTCCCCGGCAGATAATGATACAGTGGTTTCTTCTCGACGGGGTCCACGGAGATGGCAGACAGGATCCCGTAGCTTTCCGTCAGTAGCTTTCCTTCTTTGTGAATCCGAGCCATGCAGATCCCCCTCTCACCCTCTTTGAGCACGCAGAAATGGGGACACAGCCGGCACTGGATCCGGTCCTTGTCAATGATTCTATAATGAGATGCCGTGTACATGATCTAAAGTTACGACGAAAAAAGGAACCGTGCCAGCTGCGGAACAATTTTGCATGTTGATGGTTATAGTCATATATATCAAATACCTGTGACATGGGAATGACGGGAATGATATGGGCGGTAATGCTCATGCAGGCAATCACACTAAACAGCAATCAGGGAATGGAAAACAGGACTGAGAAAGCCACGTTCGGAGCAGGCTGCTTCTGGTGCGTGGAAGCGATTTTTGAACGCGTAAGCGGCGTACAATCCGTTGTTTCGGGTTATGCCGGCGGAGAGACTGAAAATCCGACTTACGGGCAGGTTTCAACCGGTACCACCGGTCACGCCGAAGTTGTTCAGATCACCTTTCAAACGGATCGAATCAGTTATTCCGGACTGCTGGAAATCTTCTTCAGGACGCATGATCCCACCACGCTGAACCGGCAGGGTGCGGACGTGGGGACACAATACAGGTCACTGATCCTTTATCACAGCGAAACACAGCGGCGGCTGGCCGAAGAAGCCATCCGGGAACTTCAGGCGGCGGGGATCTGGGAGGACCCGATTGTCACCCGTGTGGAACCTTTCAAAACCTTTTACCCGGCGGAGGATTATCACCAGGAATACTTTGCCGAAAATCCCGGTCAGGCTTACTGCAGAATGGTCATTCAGCCCAAGGTCGAAAAGTTTGAAAAGGTGTTCAGGGACAGGTTGAAGTGATTTGCTGTTAATCTCCCTCCGGCATCGGCAGACTGACGGTAAAGGTGGAGCCGTTTCCCGGTTCGCTGGTCACACGGATTTCTCCCCGGTTTCTTTCGACGAATTCCCTGCAGATGACAAGGCCGAGTCCCGATCCTGATTCACCTGTGGTGCCGGGCGTGGTGACAACCTCATTCGGATCGAACAGTTTTTTCTGGATCTCGGGCTGGATCCCGATCCCCTCATCCCTGACCGAAACGGAGCAGAAACCGTTCTCCACTTCAGAACTGATCCAGATCCTGCCACCGGGGAAGCTGAATTTGATGCCGTTCATGATCAGGTTCCTGAAAACGGTATGGATCATTGATTTATCTGCATGGGCCATACATCTTCTGTCAATCTTTACCGTGCATTCGATCTTCTTGTGATCCAGGTTGGCCTTCACCTCCCTGACACAGTCATCCACAATCGTCTTAATCCTGACATTTTCGGGTTCATATTTAACCGCTTTCATCTGTGACCTGGCCCAGATGAGCAGGTTCTCCAGCAGATTCTGCATGCGCTGGGTGGCCTGCTGGATCTGCAGCACGTATTCCTTCTGTGTTTCCACCGGGAACTGATCGAAATTATCATACAGCAGCTCTGAAAAACCGGCAATTGCAGCAACCGGGTTCCTGAGGTCGTGGGCCACCACCGAAAAGATCCTGTCCTTGGACCTGTTCAGGCTTTGAAGTTCCTCCTCCGAGTCGCTCAACTTCCGGATGGCCTCGGAAATCTGCAGATTTCGCTCAGCCAGCATTCGGTTGGTGATCTTTTTTGAGCGCAGGTTAAAGGCAATGATAATGACCAGCGCAACGATCACCAGGATGAAGATGATGAAGACCTTGTTCAGCATGCGCTGGACCTGGGATTCGGATTGAAGCTGTTCAATCTCCCTGTCCTTGAGTTCCTGTTCGTACCTGGTCCTGAGCTTTGCGATCTGCTGTGACTGGATCTCGTTGAAAAGGGCTTTGTACACGGTATCGTAACGAAGGGTCCAGTTGTAGGCCGAAATGTAATTCCCTGCCTGCGCATGCAGCTTTGCCAGTTCATCATAGGTTTCCAGTTCCAGGTGTTTGAATCCGTGGGATTTGGCGATTTGAAGCGACCGGTGAAGATAATAGAGTGCCGAATCCTGATTGTTCATTTCCCTGTAAAGGGATCCCAGGTTGTTGAAGACAGAACCGATGGAGTACTGGTCTCCGATGGTCCCTGCCAGGGACAATCCCTCCCTGAGGTATTGCAGGGCCAGCCGGTATTCTTCCAGTTCCACATAGGTGAGTGCCATGTTGTTATACACGGCCGACAAGGTGTAACATTCCAGCTCGGAACCGGTGGAATCGTTGTCGAATTTCCTGATCACCTCCTGGAAATAAAACAGCGCGGAATCATATTGCTGCCTGTCATACAGGATCAGTCCGATGTTATTCAGTGCCTTTCCCTCTTCTTTCAGAAGCTTGCTTTCCCTGTATATCCGAAGTGCATTCTGGTAGTGCCTTTCGGCTTCATCCAGCTTTCCCATTTCATGGGCCACCGCACCCAGGTTATTCTCCATGCTCGCGATCCCTGCCCGGTTTCCCGTCCTTTCATAAGCATTGAGGCTCTGCAGGTAAAAATAATAGGCTTCGCTGAAATCGGCCATCTCAAAATAGATGTTGCCGATGCTCAGGGCGCAGCTCCCGATTTCCTGGTGATTCCCTGCTTTGATGAACTCATCGTATGCTTTCCGGTAATAAAGCAGGCTTCTTTCGTAAGCCATTTTAATTTCGTAGATCCTGCCCTTGTTTTTGAACAGAAAGGGGAGAAGCTGATCTGGGTCGCTCTTTGTGAGAAGCAGTTCGGCCTGGTTGGCATAATAA
>DSDZ01000113.1 GCA_011048475.1 Bacteroides sp.
ATCCTGTATGGATGAAAGGATGGTCGCTTCGTCAATGGGGGAAGTCATGGTCGTAACCGGTTTTTGCACATTGTTGCAGGCTGTCATGATGAGCGCAGATAGCAACAATAAATAAATACTTTTCATAATCCTGTTTTTAAAAGTTGATCTCTTGTTTCCAATCGAATCCAGAGGCTTCTTCATGCCATTCTGGCCAGTGTCTGCACCACTCGGGCACAGAGCATTCCCGTATTCTTTCCATTAAACGGTATGGTTTGATGTCAAGTACAATAGATTCATCAACAGCATCAATAAACGATACCGCAATGATCCCTTTCTCAGTATCTATTTTCAGTACGTTTACCGTACTTATCATAATCGGGTTGGGCCGGACCGGTGACCGTGTTGCAAACACACCTATATCTTCGGGGCCTTTCTTGAAAATCTTTTTCAGCGTTAACTCCCCCCTGCTTTCGGGATCATCAGTCAGGTGTGCCCACCAGATAATCTGAAGATGACTGTATCCTTCAATGTGTTTCAGCGCCGGAATGAATTCTTCTTCCAGTTGTACTGAAAAATGGCCGTCGCTTACCCTGACACGCCCTACCGGCTTGATTTGCATCTGATCCTCCATGGTGCCGTAATTATATTTCACCGTTCTGTATCTGTTTTATCAGCTGGCGGGTGAACCTCGCGGCCGGGGCGCCGTCTACGATGTCGTGGTCAAAGCTCAAAGTCAGGCAGAGATGCTCCCTCTCCGCTGTGATCTCCCCGGTTTTAACAGCTCTTCTGACAATGCCCCCAATCACCACATTGAATGTGTGACTTGCTACAGGGATTCCCCAGCCGGCTCCGCTGCCGATCAAATTGACCGAGGTGATCATGATGGTTCCGGCCCTTTTTTTCATCTGCAATGGAGATCTGTCCAGTATCCGGAAAAACCATCTTCTGATGAAAACGGGGATGGATAGATACAGTCTCATCATCCTGTAGATTTCGGCTTCTGAGGTCTCAGCGGTTTTTTCATCCTGTATCTCCAGTGATATTTCCGGAACGGATTTCCGGTTGGCTGACCGGATGATTTTCGGAACCACAAGATGCTGTCCGCCCGTATTTCGCTCAATGGTGGTGCTTACATCCACTTCATGAAACAATATAAGCTGGTTTTTCCTGTTCCGATAAGCATGTACCTGGGGATTCTTCTCAACAACCCTGGCGATCTGGGCGATCAGGTACCCGGTAAGGGAAATGAATTCACCGGTTTCCTTGCGTTTCCGCCTTATGCGATCCCGGAGGCCTGAGATATCCACTTCAATCATGCTGTGGATCATATGCTTGCGGCTGGCAGCCCTGAACAGGTCCACGGATGCTTTCCGGATGCGCGGGAATGGAACGGTCGTGTAGGTATGATCGGTCATATCAATTCGCTTCTTTCCCGGCGGCAGGAACGCCCATGGCTTCAATGCTAAAAATTTCTGTGCGGTCAAATTCGGCCCAGTACCTGATGGCCAGGTCCTCAATATAGAGCCAGTAGGGATCGGTAAGAGAACCGTAAGTGTTCACCCCGTACCTGATCTCCCGCTGCATTTGTTCCGCAATTTCTGGTGTGGCGGAGATGCGGACTTTCCGGCCGTTGAATTCAAAGATGGCCGACGGGATCTCCGAAATGCTGTCGGATATGGTGATCAGCCCCTGTCCGATCGTGGCTCCCGTGCTGATCTGGATCCCGTCGTTAAAGCAGCTCAGGGGGGGATCGTTCCCGGCAAAGGTCGTCACGGAGAGGTTATTGATCCCCACATTAAAATAATCCATGGCCCTGATACCCATCTTGGCACCGATGATGGAATAGATCCCGGTATGACCGTGGATTTCGTTGGTCAGGCTGATGGCTTTCCATTCTGCAGGTCCGAATTTTCCTATGGTCTCGTTCAGTATGGCTGCATATGCCGGCTTATATAGGTTCGTATCGACCGGGAAAGTATTAAATACACGATTATTTGTGATGGTGGCCGATATGAGGAGTCGACCGATCAGTTCGTAAATAAACTCCGAAGGGATCAGCCGGTTGATGGAGGCGAAGGTGGTCCCGGGTGTGGTTTGTGTATCAAATATAAGGGGCACGGTCAGATAGAGCGGAACCAGATCATCATGCATGTATAGGGGCCCTTCTTCCATCATTTTTGTGATCTCATCCCGGGAATGTACATCCACGATCCGTTCCGCATATACTGAACCGGTGTTCCGGATCGCATTCAGGTAGTGCAGATTCAGCGGATCCGCTTCACTGTTTCCGGTCACCACTTCCAGCTTGATCCCGCTCTTATTGATGAATTCATAGCTTTCAGGGTGTGCCATATAATTATAGCCGCTTCGGATTTCATGATTACCGGACCAGATGATCCGGTCAATCTTACCGACGATGCCGGGGTTCTCCCTGAACCAGTCCGCATAGGTTTTCAAAGAGCCCAAAGCAATCAGCGTCAATTTATCGGGGTAATCCCTGAGGGTTTCATTCAGCAGGGCCAAGGATTCTCCCGTAAAATCAGGTCCCCCGGACCCGGCCGGATCTCCCCAGGGGATCTTTTCCTCAAAAGAGGCCCATCCCGGCAATGCGGCGTTTGTTTCTGCGCTTATTCCCACCGGGATACCCTCGTGATGCAAAGCAGACAACAGGCTGCTCACTTTCATGAAAACAGAACCGGGTAACAGCGTGCCCTGTGAACATGTAATGGCCAGCACCCGGATGTCGTTGCCGGACAGGAACATGCTCAGCGCACGCATATCGTCCAGTCCCCCGTCCGTATCGATAATAACATGGTATTTCGGTTTCCCCGAATGGGCAAACACTGTTCCGCAGAGCATGGCGGTGAGCAGGAAGATCCCGGTTATCTTTTTCATTCTTTCTGATCCTTATCGGGGTACATGCTCAGATGATCAACCCGTGATACAAAGTTATTATTCCCTGGTAAATAATTCAGAAGCCAGGTTCACCTGCTCCGGGTTCCCGAGTACATAGGCAATATCGTCTGTCTGAAATACGGTCCCCGGGAGGGGATGTTCAATGATATCCGTTCCCCGCTTGATCGCGAGCAGGGTCACCCCGGTTTTGTTGCGCAGCTGGATCTCCAGCAATGATTTTCCTGCTGCCCGGGAGCCCGGATCGATTTTCAATGCATTGATATTCAGATTCGGGAATTCATCCAGCACGGATGGCTGGTGGATCACATCCCTGTCGGTGAATTCACCCAGGTTCATGGTCCTGATATGCGAGAGGATCCGGTTCACCTCTTTACGCGGGTACAGCCGCTGGACCAGGATCCTGTTGAACAGATCAATGGCGATTTCCAGTCTTTCGGGAAAAACCTGGTCCGCACCAACTTTGTAAAGATCCCCCACGTGTTCAATGTGTTTTGCCCTGACCAGGATCCAGGTGTTCCTGCTTATTTTTCTCACTTTGTCCGTGATGGCCATGGCCGGGATGAGGTTACCCACGGATATGACAACAATATCGGACTGATCGACATGTGCTTTCTGGAGAATGGGTTCATTCACCGCATCCCCGTAGACCACATGGTCCCCGTTCTTTATTTTTTCCTTTGCAAGGAGCGGATCGAAGATGATGGACACATGGCGGATATTGTTCAGTGTGGCCATGCGGGAAAGTTTCAGGGCACTGGTATCCTTCCCGATGATCACCAGGTGGTTTTTCAGATCGGGTATTTCCATTTCCTGAAGCGGGAAAAGCCCTTCCACGAGGAATTTGGGCAGCGGCAGTTTCAACAGGGCATCTGCCAGGGGGACCGACAGCTTGATCAGGAATGGGGTGATCGCCATGGTGATGACGGCGACGGCCAGGAAAAGCTGGTAATAGAAATTGGAAAGGATCGAATAGCCGAGGCCGATCTTTGCAAGCACAAAAGAAAATTCCCCGACCTGGCAGAGGGCCAGACCGACCATTACAGTCCCCCGGAATGTGTGCCCCAGGATAAAACCGGTCGCTCCTGCAATGATGGTTTTCAGGACGATTACCAATAATACGGCAACCAGTACCAGCTGCCAGTTCTCGATGATGAAGCTCAGATCGAGCAACATTCCGATGGATACAAAAAAGAAGCTGGTGAAGACATCCTTGAACGGGATCAGGTTCGAAAATGCATTATGGCTGTAATCCGATTCGGAGATCATGAGCCCTGCCAGAAAAGCGCCGAAGGCAAGCGACATGCCCAGCTGGGACGTCAGCAGGGCAACGGCCAGGCAGATCAGGAAGATGCTGATCAGAAACAGCTCCTGGTTCTTGGTCATGGCAATCAGATGCAACAGCCTGGGCAATAGCCATTTATTACCTACATAGACCAGCCCGAGAATCAGGCCGGCCTTCACAAAGAGCATCAATATGTCGGTTGCCACATGATCATTATTGTTCCCCAGGATATCAGCGAACAGC
>DSDZ01000094.1 GCA_011048475.1 Bacteroides sp.
ATTCTGTACACATCACAAATGTCATCTCCAATTTGCTCGAAAATGCGATGAAATATACCGGACGCACCCCGGAGATACGGATCTCCACCAGGAACGAAGAGCGTTTTTTCGTGGTGTCGGTCAGGGATAACGGGATCGGGATCCGGAAGGAGGACCAGAAGAGGATCTTCGATAAGTTTTACCGGGTACCCACCGGGAATGTGCACAATGTAAAGGGATTCGGACTTGGATTGAGTTATGTGAAACTGATCGTTGAGGCACATCAAGGCACCATCCGGTTAAAAAGTGAACCCAACAAGGGTTCTGTGTTCGATATTCATTTACCTTTGAAAGCATATACCGGATGATGGGGGAGGTTAAATACAGGATCCTTCTTGCTGAAGATGACGAAAACCTGGGGTCGCTGCTCCAGGAATACCTGCAGGCAAAAAATTATGAGACCGACTGGGTGGTAAACGGTGAAAGGGCTTTCAGGCATTTTGAGCAATTCCATTACGACCTCTGCCTGCTGGATGTGATGATGCCGGTAAAGGACGGTTTCACCCTTGCCTCCGAGATCCGTCTCCTCAACAGCGAGATCCCCATTATCTTCCTCACCGCCAAATCAATGAAAGAAGATGTACTGGAAGGATTCTCACTGGGAGCGGATGATTACATCACCAAGCCCTTCAGTATGGAGGAACTGCTCTTCCGGATCGAGGCGATCTTAAGAAGAACCAAGGGGATCAGGGGGGGTGATAAGCATACGTGGAAAATTGGCAGGTTTACCTTCGATGCCAAAAAACAGATGCTCACAGGAAACGGCGCCGGACAGAAACTGACCACCAAGGAATCCGAGCTGCTCAGGCTCCTGTGCAACAATATCAACCAGGTTTTAGAGAGGAATTTTGCCCTGAAAGCCATCTGGATCGATGACAACTATTTCAATGCCCGGAGCATGGATGTCTACATCACCAAGCTGCGCAAATACCTGAAGCCGGATCCCAACGTACAGATCATCAATGTGCACGGAAAAGGGTACAAACTGGTGGTGGATGAGGAGCAGACCGGTTAATCCAGCTTGAGCACGGCCAGGAAAGCGGACTGGGGCACTTCGATGTTGCCCACCTGGCGCATCCGCTTTTTCCCTTTTTTCTGTTTTTCCAGCAGTTTTCTTTTCCGGGTGATGTCGCCCCCGTAACATTTTGCGGTCACATCCTTCCGCACTGCCTTCACCGTTTCCCTGGCGATCACCTTGGATCCGATGGCTGCCTGGATGGCCACCTCATATTGCTGCCTGGGAATAAGCTCTTTCAGCTTCACGCAGATCCTGCGACCGAAGTCGTAGGCATTGTCACGGTGGATCAGGGTGGAGAGGGCATCCACCATCTCCCCGTTGAGTAAAATATCCAGCTTGACAAGATCGGCCTTCAAATAGCCGTGTGGATGGTAATCAAAGGAGGCATATCCCTTGGAGATGCTCTTCAGTTTGTCATAAAAATCGAAGACAATCTCCGCCAGCGGCATTTCAAAGGTAAGCTCCACCCGGTTGCTGGTCAGGTATACCTGGTTTTTCAGTATTCCTCTTTTGTCCAGGCACAGCTTCATGATTGGTCCCACAAATTCGGCTTTGGAGATTACCTGGGCCCGGATGTAAGGCTCCTCGATATGATCGATGGTGGTCACCGCCGGCAGCCCCGACGGATTATGCACCTCGATGACCTCTTTTTTGGTGGTAAGTACCCTGAAAGAGACATTGGGGACCGTGGTGATCACATCCATGTCAAATTCCCTGTCAAGTCTTTCCTGCACGATTTCCATGTGGAGCAGCCCCAGGAAACCGCAGCGGAACCCGAATCCCAGCGCAGCCGAGGACTCGGGGACAAATGTAAGGGATGCATCATTGAGCTGCAGCTTTTCGATGGATGCCCTCAGGTCTTCATAATCGTCCGCATCCACCGGGTAAATTCCGGCAAACACCATTGGCTTCACATCCTCAAAGCCCGAGATGGCCTTCTGGCAGGGACGGTCCACATGGGTGATCGTATCACCCACTTTTACTTCGCGGGAACTTTTGATCCCCGAGATGATGTATCCCACATCGCCCGCACGCAGTTCATCCCGCGGTTCGGTACCCAGCTTCAGCACCCCGATCTCATCCGCATCATATTCCCTGCCCGTGGCCACGAATTTCACATGTTCCCCGGTTTTGATCGTCCCGTTGAAGATCCTGAAATAGGCAAAGATCCCCCGGAAGGGATTGAACACCGAGTCGAAGATCAGGGCCTGGAGGGGGGCACCGGGATCTCCGCCGGGAGCGGGAATGTGCTCGATGATGGCGGTCAGGATCTCATCCACGCCCAGGCCTGTTTTTCCGCTGGCCTCAATGATCTCACCCCTCCGACAGCCCATCAGATCCACGATCTGATCCTTCACATCTTCCGGCATGGCACTGTCCATATCCATCTTGTTCAGGACCGGGATGATCTCCAGGTTATGGTCGATCGCCTGGTACAGGTTCGAAATGGTCTGTGCCTGGATCCCCTGCGTGGCATCCACCACCAGCAGGGCCCCCTCGCATGCGGCGATGGATCTGCTTACCTCGTAGGAAAAATCCACATGACCGGGTGTGTCGATCAGGTTCAGCCGGTAAAGGATCCCCTCATGTTCATGCCTCATCTGGATGGCGTGACTTTTGATGGTGATCCCGCGCTCCCGCTCCAGCTCCATGCTGTCCAGTACCTGGTCCTTGAAGTCACGCTCATCCAGTGTGCCCGTCCTGATGAGCAACCGGTCGGCCAGGGTGCTTTTCCCATGATCGATATGCGCAATGATGCAGAAGTTGCGGATGTTTTCCATACAGACTCGTCCGGTTAAACCGAGCACAAACCTACATATAGTTTTTTATGAAAACAATATGCGGGTTTCATAAAAAGCGACCCGGAATATCCCTCAGTGAAGCTGCCTGAACAGGAGTGAACGGCTGACCTCCCTTTCCCCCCTGAACCTGCTGAGGCTGCTTCCATGCAGTTCCACATAAATGATCGCGGCGAAAGCGGGTTTCTGGAAGAGCGGGTGATACGGGATCCCGAAAAACCAGAGCATTGCATAGAACAACACGCAGCAGGCCAGGATGGATAACAGCAGCCAGAAGAGCCAGCCTTTCATATGCATGCGTACGGCAATGAGCCTGATGGAAGCCATGAAGAAATGGCCACCGACCACAAAGCCGCTTCCGACGGAATGTAAAAAGCGGACTTCCGGCACATCGCAGGGGACCGCCATCAGGATGAATCCGGCAGAGGAGAGGTAACTCAGGAACACATAGACAGGTGCATCGGGGACCGGCTGGCGCCTGGCGTAATAGCGGGCAAGCAGGTACATGGTGTATCCGCACAGGAGCATCCCGGCATCAAAAACGATCCTTGAATAGATGTTCTGCAATCCTGACGGTGTGAGCTTTCTTCCCAGGGCGCTCAGCGGGAATGAGCCCATCTGGAACTTCTCCGGGTAAAGCAGGATGGCCGTGGTGATAAATGAAAACAATATGGTTACCAGGAGGCGAAGGTAGTGCTGGGTGTCCAGGTCCGTGTAGAATTTTCGGATCCCGAGACCCTGCTTCGATCCGCCCCCGGCATGATGCGATGACCGGATATCTGTTCCCTTTTTTCCCATGTTGACAGGGGTTCCGGCTCAGTCGGTGCGGGAGGTCAGTCCCTCTGAAGTCAAAGATACGAAAAAATGAACGGGTCCCGGGCCGGGATCCGGACTCAACTCGTAACTTATACAATGACTGAGGGATGCTTTTAAAGCAACCTGGCATCTTTTTGCGCCAGCAAAATTAACACGTTGCGAGAAAGCATCCCTCAGTATATTAGAACAATCTTACATCATTCCCATTCCGCCTCCGCCGCCGGCAGGCATCGGGGGTTCCGGCTCTGGGATTTCCACCAGCGTGCACTCGGTGGTCAGGAACAATCCTGCAATGGATGCGGCATTCTCCAGCGCGATGCGGGCCACCTTGGTGGGATCGATCACACCGGCTTCCATCAGGTTCTCGTACTTGTTGGTCTGGGCGTTGTACCCGAAGTCATCTTTCCCGTCCTTGATGGTTTTGACAACCACTGAGCCTTCCAGCCCGGCATTCTCAACGATCTGGCGAAGGGGCTCCTCGAGTGCCCTCCTCACGATGGCAATACCCGTGTTTTCATCTTCATTGACCCCTTTGAACTTATCAAGGGCTTTCATGGCACGGATGTACGCCACGCCGCCTCCGGGGATTATTCCCTCTTCGACAGCCGCACGGGTGGCGCTGAGGGCATCCTCGAACAGGTCTTTCTTGGATTTCATCTCCATTTCAGAGGCTGCACCCACATAGATGACTGCCACACCACCTGCCAGTTTGGCAAGTCTTTCCTGAAGTTTTTCACGGTCATA
>DSDZ01000208.1 GCA_011048475.1 Bacteroides sp.
GATGTGACGGTGGTCACCTACGGCTCCTGCGTCAGGATCGCCGAAACCGCCGTGGAACAGCTGAAGGAATTCGACATCCATGTGGAACTGATCGATGTGCAGACCCTTTTGCCGTTTGACCTGCACCACCGCATCCTGGAATCTGTGAAAAAGACCGGCCGGATCGTGTTTTTCGACGAAGATGTGCCGGGCGGTGCCACTGCGTTCATGATGCAGAAAGTGCTGGAGGAGCAGAAGGCTTATTATTACCTGGATGCGGAGCCGGTCACCCTCTCCGCCCGTGAGCACCGTCCCGCCTACAGCTCCGACGGCGATTACTTCTCCAATCCCAATGCCGAGGATGTCTTCGAAACGGTCTACCGGATCATGCACGAATCCGACCCCCGGAAATATCCCGGGATCTATTGAACGGATGTAATGCCCGGAGAGGGATTGACCCGAAATGGTCTCACTCCTGGGATGAGGCAGACCGGTGCAACGGGTTGATACACTGCAACAGCCACTCGTCCTCGTATCCCTTCCCGGTATATAGCCACTCCCTCTTTTCTCCCGCCACCCGGAAACCGGCGGCTTTGAATAGGTTGATGCTGTCCTGGTTGCCTGAACCGATGTTGCAGAAGAGCTGGTGCAGGTTCAGCACCCGGAAGGCGTAGTCCTTGAGGGTTTCCAGCGCTTCCCTGGCATATCCCTTTTTGCGGTCGGATTTCTCGGCGATGAGGATCCCCACCCCCGCCCGCCTGTGAAAGGGATCGAAGTCGAACAGGTCGATGGCCCCCACCGCGCGCCCCTCCCCGTTGGTTTCGATGACCAGCCGCAGCTGCTTCAGCTCGAAGATATCCTTGCGTGAGTGCTCCAGGTACTCCTTCAGCAGGTACCTGGAGTAGGGGACCAGCGTGTTGGAAAGGTGCCAGAGGCCGGTGTCATTTTCCCAGCGGTACATGATCTCCAGGTCCTCCGGCTCAAGGGCCCTGAGGGAGATGTTCCGGTTGGCCAGCAGATTCACGGCTAATGCTGCTTGTAGGGGATGACCCGGTAGGTGGTGTCCTGACCCGATTCGGCTTTGAATGCGTCGGTGGCGGCATCGTAGTGGACCTCGATCTCCTCCCCGGTGACTTCATTCACCAGGACAAGGGTGAAGTCCCTGTAGCTCAATCCTTTCGGGATGCCCGTGACGGGCAGGGTGGTGCGGATCACCCCGTCCTCGGGCACGATCTGCACGAACCACAGGTCCTGTCCCCCCACCCCTTCCATGGTGTACCTGCTGTAGATCCCGCTGAGCCCGTTTTCCAGGGGGACATAGAAGGTGTTGTCGCCTGTGGTGTTGATGGGGAACCCGATGTTCACCGGCTTGCTCCAGTTGCCGTCCTCTTCCTTTTCGCAGCGGAATATGTCGTATCCGCCCATGGTGAAGTGCCCTTCGGAGCTGAAAATAAACCTGCTTTTATCGGGCGAGAGGTAGGCGGAGGTCTCATCGTATTCCGTATTGATGTCCTTCCCCATGTTCACCGGTTCGCCCCATCTGCCGTCAGCCTGCTGTTCCGAATACCAGATGTCCAGTCCCCCGCTGGTCCCCCGCCGGTCGCTGCTGAAATAGATCCTGGTCCCGTCCGGATCAAAGGAAGCATGCTCCTCGTCCCACCGGGTATTCACCTCTCCCGGCAGCGGGATGGCCGGGCTCCAGACCATGCCGTCGTAACGGCTGTACCAGATGTCCGATCCGCTCCTGGTGCGCTTTGCCAGCAGCAGGGTGGTTCCGTCGGCGGACAGGGCGGTGGGGAAGAGATCCCCGTCGGACCGGATCTGGGGGGTGATGTTCACCGGGACGGTCCACTCCCCTTCGGTTTTGGTGGACATCATCACGGCTTCATAAAATGCCTGGCTCCTCACCCAGGCCATCATTTCCTCGTTTCCCGAGATCACCCCGCTGTAATCATCCCTTGAGGTATTGATGGGTTCTTCGAAGCATTGCGTGACCACCTCCAGGGGTGCATCCTTGATGATCTTTGCCCGTTCGATGGCAGCCCTCGCCTCCTCGGTGATCCGCAGGTTATACTTCTTTTCAAAATCCTTCAGTGCCTGGAAGGCATCCAGCGCCTCCAGCGCTTCGTCCAGCTGGTTGGTGATCCGGTAGGCTTCTGCCAGGTAGAACCAGGTATGGTGGGGTGCGTGCTTCTCCAGGTAGCGGTTTGCCCTGAAGCGGGTGCTGATCTTTCCGGTCGCTTCCCGGAACCACGGGATGGCCTGGTGCTCCTGCCCGAGGATATTTAAATAACACATGCCCAGCAGGTATTTTGCATGGGCATTGTCAGGCTCTTTCTGAAGCAGCCGTCTGAACAGGTAGGCGGCTTCCTCATAATCCTCCTCCTGGGTATAGAAAAATTCCCCGTCGTAGAACAGTTCCTCCCCCGATTCGTCCTGTGCGGCCGAGGGCACGGAAAAAACAGAGACCAGGATCAGCGCTGCGAACAAATTCTTCATCTACTCAGTTGATTTTCAGGTGGTCGGGCACCTGGATCTTTTCCATTTCGATGACCACGTCCTGGGCAAGGGTGACCGAGAACTCGACCCTCCGGTTGAACTTCCTTCCTTCCGGGGCATCCCTGTTGTCCGCGGTCCGGTTGCGGGCCACGGGCTGGCTCTCGCTCATTCCCGCACTTGTGAGCCGGTCTTTGGAGATCCCCTTGGAGACCAGGTAACTGATCACTGCATTGGCGCGGTTCTCGGAAAGCGTCTGGTTGTATTCATAGGGTCCCACCGCATCGGTATGCCCGATGACATCCAGTTTGACCTCGGGGAATTGATTGAGAATATCAGCCAGGTTGTCAAGCTTCGCGCTGCTTTCGGGGGAGATGGCGTAGCTGTCGAATGCAAAGAAGATGGGCCTGATCTGGTGCCTGGCCAGTGGCTCGGAAACTTCCCCGGCTGCCTCTTCCGCAGCTTCAGCAAGCTCCTCGACGGCCTCTTCTACGGCTTCTTCTCCGGCTTCAGCCAGCTCTTCTGCCAGCTCTTCAGCCAGCTCTTCAGCTTCCGCCTTCACCTTCCCGGTGACCTCATCCACTCCCTTGTCGAACGATACCGCTACAGGCTCGGCTTCCTGACCGATCAGCTCGAAAAAGAAAATGTCCCGCTGGGAGGAATTCCCTTTTGCATAGACCTGCTGGATCCCTCCCTTTTCCCTGTGCAGGGGTGAAAAGGCAAAATCGTCGTCGGTGGTGTTCAGCGGATAGCCCAGGTTGACCGGTTTGCCCCAGCTGCCGTCGCTCTGACGTTCCGAATAGAACAGGTCAAATCCGCCGATGGTGGAATGCCCCTGCGAACTGAAATAGATCCTTGAACCGTCCGGGCTCAGGAACGGGGATTCTTCGTTCAGGGTGGTATTGATGGTCGGGCCCAGGTTGACCGGCGCGCTCCATGTCCCGTCATCCATCAGATCGCTCCGGAAAATGTCGGTTCCCCCCAGGGATTCTTTCCGGTTGCTGGTGAAGTAGATGGATTTCCCGTCCGGACTGAAATCGGCATGTGATTCGTAATACCTTGAATTGACCGGGCTCCCCAGGCTCACGGCCTTATTCCAGCGGCCCTCCGCATACTTGGATGTGTAAATGTTGCTGTCGAACTCGTCGTAGGCTGCCAGCAGCATGGCCTTTCCGTCGGCCGAAAGGGACACCACATCCATGTTGCCGTCGGATTGGATGGAAGGGGTGATGTTCTGGGGAATGCCCCATATTCCATCTTCATCTTTTACCGATACGTAAACACCGTTGTAAAAAGGGTTTTTCCCCATAAAAGCCATGGTCTTCATATCATCCGAGACCACCACATTGTACCTGTTGCTGTGAACCTCCTTCAGCTGTCCCAGGTTGCCGGCTGTAAAGTCCACCGGATCCTCCATGGCGATCCTGGCATTCCGGCATGCCTCGATCTGCTTTTCCGTGTAGATCCGCTGGATATCATCCCTGTCTCCCAGGTATTCCAGGTACTTCCTGTACTGGACGCAGGATTTATCCAGCTCCTCATTGATCCTGTAAGCATTTCCGAGGAAAAGGAGCACATCGGGCGGGGCGTTGACCTCTTTGAGCGAGCCTTCCTTGTAGCGGCCGGAAATGGATTCCGCCGCCTTTTCCAGGTAGGGGATGGCTTCTGTTTTTCTGCCCGGGATCTCCATCAGGCTGATCCCGATCCGGTAATTAATGTTGGCATTGTCCTTGAAACCGCTCTCATATACTTTCTGGAAAATATATGCTGCTTCTTCATACTCCTCCTGGGCCAGAAAGAACTCAGCATCGTTAAAATCCTCCTTCACGTTCTGTCCCATTGCGTACTGTACCAGGAAAAGGGCGGACAGTATTAGGAAAGATCTTCTCATTGCAGGGTTGTTTAGCATGAATATTACAAATTTAAAA
>DSDZ01000319.1 GCA_011048475.1 Bacteroides sp.
ACAAAAAAGGATGTCCCCTATGAGGTGGCCACGGTGCATAACGCGGGGGTCACCAGGTACAATGATGAGTACATTATGCTTTTCCGTTCCCACACGCTAAACGGCAGGAGCATCCTGGGTCTGGCAAGAAGCAGGGACGGATTCAGTTTTTCGGTGGAAGGGAAACCGTTCATGGAACCCGAGACATCAGGCCTTTTTGCGGAATATGAAGCTTTCGGTATCGAAGACCCGAGAATTACCTTCCTTGACGGGGAGTACCTGATCACCTATTCGGCATACTCCAGACACGGGGTCAGGACGGGGCTTGCCAGGACGGCGGACTGGGAAAAAGCAGAAAAAATTGCCCTGATCACCGAAGCCGACTTCAGGAACGTGGTGATTTTCCCCGAAAAGTTCAACGGGCTGTATGCCCGTCTGGACCGTCCACATACAGAGACCAGTCCCTGGTCGATCTGGATCAGCTATTCCCCCGATCTCAAATACTGGGGAGATGCCAGGCGGATCATAAGACCGGAGCCCTATCACTGGGATGAAATGAAAATAGGTCCGGGTGCACCCCCGGTCAGGACCGGGGAAGGATGGCTACACATTTACCATGGTGTATTCCGCACCATGGACGGAAGTGTCTACAGGCTGGGTGTTGCGCTGCACGATCTGGAAGACCCTTCCCGGGTGATCGGCGTGGGTGACAGCTGGATTCTGCAGCCTGAAGACCCCTGTGAAATTACAGGTTATGTGCATAACGTGGTGTTTACCTGCGGTGTGGTCCCGGAAAATGACGATACCATCAAGATCTACTGGGGAGGGGCCGACACGGTCATGTGTGTGGGAACGGCAAGAATCAGTGATCTGGTGGAACTTTGTCTGCATCACAGCAGAAACGCAATGTGACATGAAAGTGGCCATTCTGTCACCGGTGGCATGGCGCACACCTCCCAGACATTACGGTCCCTGGGAGCAGATCGCTTCAAATACCACAGAAGGCTTGTTGCAGAGAGGGGTGGATGTAACCCTTTTTGCAACGAAAGATTCCCGGACCGGGGGCAAACTGGAGGGTGTCGTTGAGAGGGGTTATGAAGAAGACAGGGAAGTGGACCCGAAGGTCGCCGAATGTCTGCACATTTCGCACCTGATGGAGCAAGCGGACAGGTACGATATCATTCATAACCATTTCGACTTTTTGCCGCTTACCTATTCCGGGCTGATCAAAACACCTGTGGTTACCACCATCCACGGGTTCTCATCGCCACGGATCATTCCGGTTTATAAAAAGTACAATAAAACGAATTATTACGTATCCATCAGCGATGCAGACAGGAACCCGGAACTGAAATACACAGCTACCGTATACAACGGGGTGGATAAGAAGTTGTTTACCTTGCGGGAAGAACCCGGCGATTATTTATTGTTCTTTGGCAGAATCCACCATGACAAAGGGACCCTGGAGGCTATCCGGATCGCCAGAAAAGCAGGGATGAAACTGATCATCTCCGGGATTGTGCAGGACAGGTCCTATTTTAACGAGGTAGTAGTTCCCTGGCTGAACGATGAAGATATTTTATATGTGGGAAGCAGTGGTCCGGAAAGAAGGGACGAGCTCCTGGGGAAAGCTTATGCGTTGTTGCACCCGATCAATTTCAATGAACCTTTCGGACTGAGCGTTGTGGAAGCCATGTTCTGTGGAACCCCGGTCATTGCTTTCAACAGGGGGGCAATGGGTGAACTGATCCTGGATGGCGGTACAGGGTACCTGGTGGACAGTATAGAGGAAGCGGCCGGGAAGGTCCGGGATATTCCCGGGATCGACAGATCATATTGCCGGAAATGGGCCATGGAAAGATTCAGTATGGAAAGGATGGCAGCGGATTACCTGGAAGTATACAGGAAGATTCTGCATGCGTGATGGCCCGGTTGCCAAAACATGACCCAGGATGATGGATATCAGCTAATTTTTATTCTGACGATGTGAGTGTCTCGAGCAGTTCGTTCAGGTCCATACTGGCAAATGCCGTGGCATAATCGCTCATGGCATAGGGGATGATCAGTTCCCCGTTATGCACATAACTTCCGCAGGTATACACCACGTTGGGAACATACCCGGCGCGTTCATCCTCGACAGGAATCAGCAAGGGCTCTTTAAGCCGGCCGATCAGCCTGGTCGGGTTTTCCAGATCCAGCAGGCATGCCCCCAGGCTGTATTTTCTGACCGGACCCACACCATGGGTAATCATCAGCCAGCCTTTTTCTGTCTCGATGGGTGAACCTCCATTGCCGATCTGGACCAGTTCCCAGGGGTAGAGGGGCGCCTGCAATACTTCCGCGTTGCTCCAGCGGTGCAGGTTGTCAGAGAACATGATATAGTTGTTCACTCCGTCAATACGGCTGATCATGGCATATTTTCCGTTCACTTTCCTCGGAAACAGCGCAAGGTTCTTGTCAATGGCATACTTGCCATGAAGAGGGATGATGTTAAAATTTCGGAAATCAATTGTTTCAATGAGTTTTGGCAGGATGTTGTAACCGTCGAAAGCAGTATAGATCCCGTAATATTTTTCCGATCCGTTATCTTCCCTGAATCGCACGAAACGGGCATCTTCAATCCCGTTCTTTTCGTACCTGGAGATGGGGAATATCACCCGCTCGGTTAAATCCGTATCCATGGAAAACCGAATCTCAATTCTTGAGTCTGCCAGCCAAATGATCTCGTCGAGGGCTTTTTGCTTTTCCATGGTAAAATGGCCGTTCGATCCTTTCGCCTGGACGACCGCATCGCGTATCTGGTCATATGTGAATTTATCTGGCAGCCGGCCCATCACCAGGTTGACCAGGTCGGAAGGAATCTCCATCTCACCCAGTTTACTGCTGAATAGTCTTTTCTCATACAGGTGATTCTTGATCAGCTCGGCCACACCAATCTGGTCTCCCGACTCCTGGATCATGATCTCATTGCCCTGGTTGATGACAGCCCTGCGGAACACCAGGGAAGAAATGTGGCCTTCGCCCGTGGCCCTGAGGCTCAGGATGACCCTCACCTGTCCCTTCTGCAGGCCGCTCTGGTCGCGGTCCTCCACAATTGAAGGGTTAAAAAGAGCAGCCGATTCCAGTGCATATTCCATGGTAAAATAGGATCCGATCAGGAGTTTCCTGATTTCTGAAATGTTCCTGTGTTCGTTGACCCGTTCCACGATGTTTTTTACCTGGTTAAAATGTTTCCTGAAAATGCCTGTAATGCTCCTGTGGCGTTTTGAAAATTCCCTGAGGATCTGGTTCAGGATCATTTCGGCTTCATTTTCAGGGATGGCCAGGATGCGCATGATCATGATTTCTGCCCGTTCTTCTCCGTTAAAGAAAAACCTTGCGATTACCCGATTGTTGTCCGGACGGATCACGGTGTCCTTCCGGTGAATGGTAAGTTTCATCTGTATTGAATCATTTTCTGTGATAGCAGATGATCCTGCTTCAGCCCGCATGAACTGTAGCAGGATCACATGCCGTGCTGCCATTCCTGCCGCAGCCAGCCAGGTGCTTATTCCTTTTCATCGGATGAAATACGCCCCTTGAAAATCCTTAGTTTTTCCCTGAGTTTCTCGGTCAGATTGGCCGATTCTCCTTCTCCTTCCTTCTTCATTTCTTTTCTTATGTCACTGATGGCCTCATACAGTTCCCCGAATTCCTTGTCGTGCTTACCGTATCCCAGGGCTTCGGCAAAACGGATCTCGTATTCGGCGTTGTCAAGCAGTGTATGAATATCATCGACCTTATCTTCCTGCTCCAGGAGCGTGGATACCTCAGCCAGCATTCTTTCGGCGCGGATGAGTGGCAGGGGTACATAAACGGTTTCAACAAAAACAGTACCCAGCGCCGTATTCAGAATGAAAAGCGCTTCTTCATGCTCTCCCTCATTCAAAGCCCTTGCTGCTTCGGAAAGTGCATCGGGATAGGTGGCCACAGGCAGCATGGGTTTACTGATCTGGATCTCGGACGCCAGATCCTGTAACAGGTGTCGTGCTGCCTGCAGGTACCCTTTGTCAGTCATCCGGTCTGCCTCTTTGCGTATCTCCTTGAGCATTTCCGGGTCGGCGATCAGGTCACGTACGGTCACCTGTACATCCAGAGGAAATAATCGCAGGTCGGGCCTTGCCGCAGTCATCACGGCTGCCTTGCCGATCGCATCCTCAAGATTTGCAATGGCTTCCACATAGTTGCTGTCCAGCACGTGGCTGATGGCCTCTTCCGTCAGACGGATGATCCTGATGGCATCCGTTATCCTTTCATCGTTGGCCAGCTCAAGTGCATCCCTGATCTCCTTGTTGACCTGTTCCTGCAATTGCTGTTCGGTCAGGTATTTCTTTTCGGGTACCCTGATCGAATCCGCAGCAGCACCCGATGTTTCGCCT
>DSDZ01000404.1 GCA_011048475.1 Bacteroides sp.
GGATCTCTATATCGGGAATTCTACGGGAGCCTTTTTCAGATCGGTGGGCAGTGGCATGAACCGTCCCAATCTGCTGTACAGGAACGAGGGTGATTGCAGGTTTACAAAAATAACCACGGGAATACTTGCCCAAACCTTGTACGAAACCAATCCGGGGAACAACTGGGGGGATTTTGACAATGACGGGGACTGGGACCTCTTTAACCACGGCGAGCTTTTTGTCAACGATGGAAGCGGATCCATTGAAAAGGTGGTGAGGATCTCGGAGAAAGAGGAGATGTGTGCCACATGGGCGGATTACAATTCAGATTCTTTTCTGGATCTCTTTACCAACGTGTTCTTTGATGGGAATTATATGTACCGGAACAACGGGGATGGGACATTTACGGAGGTGAATGCCGGGGCGGCCACATCGGAAGGGGTAGGGGGAAGCCAGTCCAGTGCATGGGCCGATTGTGACAACGACGGGGACCTGGACGTACTGGAAGCGAATTTTTGTTTTTTCGGTTCCTGTGATTCGCTACTTCCCTGTAAGCTATACATTAACCAGGGAGACGGTACCTTTTCTTCACTGGACAACGGCTCTCCCCTGGTCACAGATGCATTGGGTGCCGGAGGCGCTGCCTGGGGCGATTATGACAATGACGGGGATATGGATGTGTATGTGACCTCCATCATTGATACCATCAATGTGTTATACAGGAATGACGGGAACCTGGAATTCGAAAGGATAATCATTGAACCGGAAGAGGCCGCAAAAAAATTTACCTATAATTCAACCTGGGGGGATTTTAACAACGACGGAACCCTGGATTTGTTTGTGGCCGTGGTTTCAACCCGGGATTCAGCACTTGGTCATGGACTTACCTTCAGGGAGAATCTGCTCTTCATGAACCGGGGAGACGGCACCTTTGCCAGGGTCACCGAAGGGAATATGATTACCGATGGCGGACAGGCCACGGTGGCCAACGATATCGATAACGACGGGGACCTGGATCTGATCATCACCCACGGGAACCTTGCCCCTCCTTTTCTTACCTATATTTACCGGAATGAAGGGAACCAGAACCACTGGCTCAATTTCACCTGCGAGGGCACTGCTTCAAACCGGTCCGGTATCGGTGCCCGCATACGGGTTAAAGCCACCATTCAAGGAAAGGCGGTCTGGATGACCCGGGAACTCGCCCAGGAGAACGGGATCCATGCCTGTAATGGTGCCAGGTTGCATTTCGGATTGGGGGATGCCGGCAGGGCTGACAGCGTGGTGATTCGCTGGCCGCTCGGAGATGTGGATACATATGTGGATGTTCAGGCGGATCATTTTTACCGGGTCTTAGAAAACAGAGGCCTGGAAGAAATGAATTAGAAAAACACGATGAACGAGGATCATGCGATATCCCGTCTACTTGATAAATAAGAAGTTTTATTACCTGTTATTCGGCCTGGCTCTTCTCGCCTGGCGCCTGATCATTAATTACAGCCATGATCTGATCCCCGGGATCGGTGGGGGATACTACCCGGTACAAATCAGGGCCATTCTTGAAACTGGTAAGCTCGCATTCAGGGATATGCCTTTGTATTTTTACCTGAATGCCCTCATAGTGAAGATGATCTGGTTAATCTCGGGTGCTGAGAATGATCAGGTCATCCTCCATGTTACAAGGATCCTTGATAGCATGATCCCACCACTTATGGTGATCCCTTTCTACAAACTCAGCTCGAGGTTTACAGGTGATGATCTGAAATGGTATTTTGAAATCCCGGCGCTGGCTTATGCCACCCTGTCCATTGCTCCTTTGTTCATGGTAGCTGAAGCTTCAAAGAATTCATCCGCATATCCGCTGATGGCATTCTTTTTATTCTACATGTTCGAATTCTTCAGGGAAAGGTCATCCACCAAAGCGTTTTTTGCAGTTTTATTCCTGATTCTTACCGGACTGACCCATTTCGGAGTGTTTACCGTATCCTTAACCATCCTGCTGATAAGCTTATCAGTTTTTTACAGGGTGAGGGCTATTCCGATCATTGTGATCATCGTTGTTGCGAGCCTGGGATTTGTATACCTTTTCGATCCCGGGAGGTTGGATTCTATGCTCTGGGTGCCGGTGACCCTTTTCAGAAATGCCATGTTCAGGTATGGGCCGGAAACCTATAGCCTGATTACCTATCCTGCCACACTGATTATCTTATCATGTGCCCTCATTATCTTGCTCAGGAGAAAAATGAAACCTGAGAGATATGACAGGAAGGTGTTCGTTATCCTTCTCATCAGTATCGGATTTTTTTCCCTTCCCGTGCTCGGCAGGGAATACTTTAACCGGTTCAGCATGATCCTGTTCATTCCGATGTTTATCCTGATATTACAATTGTTGTCCATATCGGCCCGGGGTATAAAATGGGTGATTGTCATCACCATTTTCCTGACAGTAGCCAGTTCTTTCATTTACATGATTATAAAACCAAAAACGCCTGCCTTATCGCAGGATGCTTACGCAGACCTGAAGAAATTTGGGAATATGCTGGAAAAACCAAGCTCAACCCTGGTCATACCCAGGCATGGAATCGAATGGTGGACCACCTGGGAACTAAGAACCAAGATCGGAGGGACCGGATCATTGGATCAGGAATCATTTCGCAAATACGATCAAGTGTTGGTGCTGGTACATAAAAAGGGATCATACCACAAAAACATGCCTGTCCATTTTGCGATCAAAGAACCTAAAATATCCGGCGATCATAAAGTATTCTACGAATCAGATCATTTCCTGGCGGTGGAGATTGACAGTACCGATCTTAGTTTTTATTCAGAATAATATTTCATGGGTGTAAATGCATTTGTGTAAATGAACAAATTCGCAGGGATCGATGTTCTAAATACTTGATATAGAAAAGTTTCATGTAAAAGCTAAAGCAATGGAAAATAAGATATTAGGACTTCATCATATCACGGCCATCGCGGGGGATCCGCAGCGGAACCACCATTTTTATACCCGGATACTGGGCCTACGGATGGTGAAAAAAACGGTCAATTTTGATGACCCGCAGACCTATCACCTCTATTATGCCGACGAGGTGGGTACGCCTGGCACACTACTTACGTTCTTTCCCTGGCCCGGTGTAAAGCAGGGCAGGACCGGGACCGGGATGGCCACCGAAATAGGATATTCCGTACCCCTGGGAAGCCTGGATTTTTGGAAGAGACGTTTTGAAGAAAACGAGATAAGCCACCAACACATCGGTGAGCGGTTCGGTGAAAAATTCCTTCTGTTCCGGGATCCGGATGGTTTATTGCTATCCCTGGTAGAGACAAAGCATCAGGATAACAGGATCGGATGGGTGACCAACGAGATAAGCTCTGATGTGTCCATCAAGGGGTTCCATTCCGTAACCCTCACCCTTGGAAACATCAAAGAAACAGCTGAAGTACTGACTGGAGTCTTTGGTTACACGCAGGTGGAGAAGGATGGCAACATATATCGCCACAAAACGGATCATACAGAAAATGCGGCCATTGTGGACCTGCTGGAGTCACCCGGTGCACCAAGGGGTATCAATGCCGGGGGCACCAATCACCATGTGGCATTCCGGGTGAAAGACGAGCAGGTGCTGATGGCTTTCAGGGAAAAAGTGCAGGCGAAGGGTTTGCACATCACCGAAAAGATCGACAGGAAGTACTTCTTTTCGCTCTATTTCCGTGAGCCGGGAGGGGTGCTGTTCGAAATTGCCACGGATCATCCGGGGATGGCAGTTGACGAACCGGTTGAGAAACTGGGTACCTCTCTGAAGCTGCCCGAGCAATATGAACCGATGCGTGACAGGATAGAGGCGGTATTGCCCGAACTCGAGGTGGAGGTTTAATGGAAATGCACACAAGAGAACTCCATTTAGCGGGCAGATCTTTTAAGCAGGCAAAAAAGGCGCTTATCATGCTGCATGGCCGGGGAGCAAATGCAGAGGATATCCTCGGGCTGGTTCCGGAATTACACGTGAACGACTTTGCCATTCTGGCGCCGCAGGCCACCAATTTCACATGGTACCCGCACTCTTTCATGGCTAAGACCGGGCAGAATGAACCCTGGCTGGGATCCGCCCTTGCACTGTTGCAGGAGATTGTTCATGATATTGAAGATCAGGGAATTGCTGCAGAAAACACCTATTTCCTCGGTTTTTCCCAGGGAGCCTGTTTGTCCCTCGAATTTGCTGCACGCAATGCAGCACGGTACGGCGGTGTGACAGCCTTTACGGGAGGGTTGATCGGGGACAGGATCTACCGGGAGCGCTATTCGGGGGACTTCGGCGGCATGCCGGTTTTCATTTCAACCGGGAATCCCGATCCGCATGTACCCCTGGAAAGGATCCAAGAGACTGTGCATATAC
>DSDZ01000238.1 GCA_011048475.1 Bacteroides sp.
GTATTCTATTTGGGATTTTAATACTAATACCTACTTCATGTACCAAATTGATCAGTGATGAATTTTCTGAATTTGAATCGGTTCCGGCTGTGAACAGCATACTTGTGGCAGGCAACCCCATCACTTTTCATGTATCCCTGGCCGAAAAAATAGACAGCACCTCCCTGACACTTGTAAATGATGCTGTATTGATGCTTTCCGGCAGCGGAAGCGGGAGTGAGGTAATGACACCCGTAGGAGATGGCTTTTATGCTTCAGAAAGGATCGCTATTCCCGGTGAAATCTATTCGTGCCTCATCCAGTTGGAAGGATATGATGATTTGTATGCCTGTGATACAGTCCCGGAAATTACGGAAGTGAAAATCACCGGGCAGACCAACCGGGCCAGGTACGATGATGAGGGGATTTGGATGGAGGGGATTGAATTTGAATTCAAAGATAATCCATCCACGAAGGATTTTTATGAAGTGGTATTGTATCGTAAGCAACACGGTTATAGCGACCAGATGGGCCTCTTCGATGAAAACAGTGAAATCTTACTGAATGAAGGACTGGAACCATATACTACCGAAACCCTTGTTTTCAGTGATCATATGATGAATGATTCTTTGATTACAATGAATTTGGACTTTCAAGCAGATTACGATTGGGTATGCTGGAGTCCGGGAAATTGTGGACCGGGGATAGGTGAACACAACCTTGTCCTTGAGTTGCGGCATATCAGCCAGGAGTATTACAGGTTTAAGAAACACTTTTACCTCTACGAGAAGAACCGCTACCCTTATTTCGTGGAAGGCACTGCCACAGCTTTTTCTCTCTATTCGAATATTGAGAATGGCCAGGGTGTAATAGGTAGTTATGCATTGAGTCTCGATTCCATTTTTGTAGAGTTGGATTCAATTCCTGTGTATCCATGACAAAGACCATCAGAATTATCGGTATTATTTTTTTACTGTTGGTGCTATTTCCATTAACCATTATTGCCCAGAAACACCTTTCAGGGATCGTCCGTGATGGTCAGACGGGAGAGCTTCTGATCGGGGCCCATGTCTTCGATCCGCTGCAGTCGGAAGGCACCTCGACCGATAACAACGGTTACTTCAGCATGGTGGTCGGAAGTGGAACCGATTCACTGATTTTTTCTTATGTGGGGTATGTGACACTGGCCATACCCGTTCGGGAGATGACCGACACGATCCTGAATATTCATATGGTGCCGGGTTCAGAAATTGAAGAGGTCCGGGTAACGGGGCACAGGAGGGTACATTTTAACCAGTCACGCCTTTCCAACAAGGAAATGAGGTATATTCCGGCCATAGGGGCCGAGCCGGATGTACTGAAAACCCTCCAGTTACTGCCGGGAGTGCAGTCACCGAACGAAGGATCGAGCAACCTGCAGGTACGGGGGGGCGGACCGGGCGACAATCTTTTCCTCATAGACAATGTTCCGCTTTATTACGTGAATCACCTGGGTGGATTTTTTTCCGTCTTCAATCCCGAGGTACTGAACGATGTACGGGTGATCAAAGGCGGTTTTCCGGCGAAATACGGCGGAAAGATATCCTCGGTGGTCGATATCACCATGCGGGAAGGAGACCGGACCGAATTAAGGGGTTCGGCCGGGATCGGTGTATTAGGGGCAAATTTGACCCTGGAGGGCCCGGTTTCGAAAGATGCCTCCTTCCTGTTTTCGGCACGGAAAACCTTTACCGAACTGTTGCTCGGAACTGCAAGCCTTCTGGCAGACGGAGATTATTTACTGACCTACGGATTTTACGATCTCAACGGGAAATTCACCTGGAGGCCCGATAGTAACCAAAGCCTGCATATGAATTTGTATGCAGGGGATGATCAGTGGGTTGTCAGACTATTTGATGAAGATAATCGGATGAGCATGAAAGACCGCTGGGGAAATATCCTTGTGTCGGTCGACTGGAAAAGGATCCTGAATCCAAGGATTCAGGTCAATAACACCCTTTCCTTTACCCGTTACAGGATCAGCGACCTCAGGAATTACGTGATTGATTACGCGCTCGATGATCCTTTCAGATTCATGAGCAATTACCGCTCCTCGGTCCAGCAAATTACTCTGAAGTCGGACTGGCGTTACCGTTTAATGAAAAGCTGGGCGGTTGACTTCGGTCTTCAGTCATCCGGCCTCTTCTTTCTCCCGAATCAATATCATGACAACCAGGGCGATCAGGAGAACGATCCCGAAATGATCCATGCGTTGGAATCATCACTATATATTGAGAACCAGGTAAACCTGGGGAAAATCGCTGACCTGAACCTGGGTGTCCGGGGAGTGCACTATTTCACCTCTGAATATGTGGATTTTTCGCTTGAACCCCGGCTGGATCTTTCATTTCCCCTGTCGGAAACCCAGACGCTGAATGCCACCTATATGCAATGCTCCCAGTATGCGCATATGGTATTCTCATCCGGTCATTTCTTCAACAACGAGGTTTGGGTGCCTGCCGGACAGGGCATGGATCCTGCAAGGGTGGTACAATATTCCCTTGGCTGGAAGGGCGATTTCAAAGAGAGAATGTTCGCTGCTGAAGTGGATATCTATCGAAAGAAGATGAGCGATCTGCTTACCTACAGGGAGGGGTATGCCAACCTGAGGGGGGATGCCCTGTGGAGGTCAAAACTGGAAAGGGGAGGAGCCGGTGAATCCTACGGGATCGAATTCTTCCTGAGAAAAGAAGGGGGACTCTGGCAGGGATTCCTGGGCTATTCCTGGTCCCGCACTACCCGTCAGTTTGACAATATCAATCATGGAGAGGCATACGTATTCGAATACGACAGGCCGCACAGCTTTTCCATCGACATCCACCGTATCATCAACGACCGCCTGGAGTTCAATGTATTATGGGTATACCAATCCGGGCTGCCATATACACCGGCCATCGGGCGAACTTATATTCCTTATACAGGGGAACAGGAAGTATACTATGATTACGAAGCCCTGGTCTATGGAACCCGCAACAGCGAGCGCATGCGAGCCTACCACAGGTTGGATGCGGCCTTGCATTACAGAACGAAGACCCGAAAGGGCAGGGATGCAACCTGGACTTTCTCAGTATACAACCTGTACAACCGTCAGAATCCTTACTTTTATTATTACAACACACGACCGGGACTGAACTTCGGCTATTTTGGTTCCGAAGCCCGGGAAGGCCCTATGAAACTCTACCAGTTCAGTTACTTCCCTATTATTCCCTCGGTTAGTTTCAAGATGGATTTCTAAAATTAAATGTCATTCCAGCTTATAATCTTATTGTTGGTACTGTACAATTCTGATATAGTCTCCAATTAAATCGTTCGTTTTCAGCCTCATGATATCCGAATTTCTTAGCCCTGTCCATACCTTAATCTGAAGAATGCTTCAGAATTGTAAGTGTGCAGCCTTGGTCGTAAACTCAAAGTAGAAACAGGTGATTTACTCAATAATAAGTCTTTTTGCAACTACACTTCCTGGCTTGGTCTCAATCAAAACAATGTATATTCCAGCTGGAAAATCAGATATATTGCATTCGGATACATTAGACTGAATCTTTGAACGTAGTAAAAATTGTTTGCCAATGGAGTTAAACAACCTTACCTGAGAGATTTCATTTTGAGAAGTAATGATTATCCGGTCTTTTGCCGGATTTGGGTACAGATTGACAGTGTAAGATTCAGCATGGTGCGACTGAACTGCCAGTGGCTCCCCCCAGGTTTCCTCATTCTTTAAAAAATATACGAGATGCTCGCAAGGAAGACATTCTTTGACGATTTCCTGATACACCCGGTTAAATAATTCCCCGCATCCTTTAATGAAGTAACTAAAAGTTCCACTGTATGAATCAGCAGGAAGGTATATGCATCCTTCATTGTAGAGTAGCTGAATGCCTTCCTTACGCACTTTGTATCTTCCGTTATATGTATCCTGGTTACTATAAATCAGTCTGTTATACACATAATCATCATCAACGACAGCTTCCATTGGTAACAGTTCGGGACTGAATAATTTTTGACTAAGATGCGTATATACCCATTCATATTCATCTTCATTCTGATAATACACAGAGGAATCTTCTGAAATATACTTCCATCCCCATTTTCGTTCGTAGACATCATACCTGACAGAATCCCCCGCCGGGTACAACGTTTTGTTCAGAATCCGGCGGATCACATTTTCTGTCCCTGAGGGGCCGATACCTGTATCTTCGTTTTTATAATGGAACTCATCGCCAGCTTCAAAATCGTAAATATCACCATATGTCAGGAAGTACTTTTCAGGAAACAGACTATCATTTGCTACAAGCGAGTAATTTGGTGAATCAGGGATCAAATTGGTGATATCTCTCAGATTTATAA
>DSDZ01000507.1 GCA_011048475.1 Bacteroides sp.
GAATCGAGGTGGTCAATGCCAATCTGTCACGCAGGCAGCTGGATTACAAACTGGTGGATACAGAACAGGGGCGTTAAAATCTCTGTAAAAAGTTGCCTTGCGCTGATTTACTCATTAAATTAGGGAAGATTCGCAAATACAGATTTGCATGGTTGTTGTCAAGGAAGAAGTGCGGGCTCAGATCGTGAAGGTGGCGCGGAAGATCTTCACCCGGTATGGTTTCAGAAAAACCACGATGGAAGAAATTGCAGCTGCCGCACGGAAAGGGAAGAGCTCCATCTATTATTATTTCAAAAGCAAGGAGGAGATCTTTGAAGCGGTGGTTGAAAAGGAAGCCGAGGAACTGAAAACGAAGCTGGACAGGACGCTCCATGCTGACATGAATCCTGTTGATAAGCTGAAAGCCTATATCCTGTTCAGGCTGCATCACGTGCGCACGGTGGAGAATTTTTATGCGGCCCTGAATGAAGAATACCTCTCGCACATGGACTTCATCCTTGAGATCAGGAAAAAATTTGACCGCCAGGAGCTGGAAGTGGTCCGCGAGATCCTGAATGAAGGGATGCGTGAAGGGATTTTTCAGCTGAATAATCCGCTGATCGGAGCAATCGCCATCTCAACCATGATGAAAGGGCTGGAAGTACCGCTCCTGCTCAGCGATGAACACAAGGGTGACCGGGGAGAGCTGCTGGATGATCTGATCCGTGTCCTGCTTTACGGAATCATCAAACGTTAATCGGCAGCTGCTGCGTCGGGGACGGGCTCATCCATTCCGGCGGACCGTACCATTTTGTGAAAGATCTCTGAGTGCTTGTAGATCCCGGTAAACTGTTCTGCGCCCGGACCGTAGGCAAACAGGGGGATGAGGGTGGCCGAATGACCCCCGGTGGAAAATGTGATCACGATATCATCGTAGTTGCTTCCCCCGCTTTCTCCCGGCCTGGCCGAAAGGGTTGCCCCGCCCGTTTCATGGTCGGCGGTAACCACCACGAGGGTGTTCCCGTCCTTTTCGGCAAAATCCAGCGCCACCCGGATGGCCTCCTCGAAGTCGCGCATCTCCGCCAGCAGGTAGGCTTCGTCATTGGCATGTCCCGCCCAATCAATCTGGGATCCTTCCACCATCAGGAAGAAACTCTTCCCGCCGGCTGAAAGGGATTCAATGGCCAGGGCGGTGGCATCGGGCAGAAAACCGCCCCTTCCTTCCAGCATGGTGGGCATCCCTGCATCGGCCAGCACGTACCCGTATTTCCGGTCCGGTTGCGGAGCGGCTCCGTCCAGTCCCGCGGTATCGATGATAAATCCTTTCTCCTCCGCGGTGCGGAACAGATCCACACTGTCACTGCGCTGGTTGAAAAACCTCTTTCCGCCCCCGGCAAAAAAATCAATGTTTGAATCCAGCAGCTGGGTGGCAATTTTCTCTTCCATGTTCCGGTGTTCCACATGGGCATAGAATGAGGCGGGAGTGGCATGGGTGACGGACGAGGTGGCCACCACGCCCGTGTTCCATCCCATTTCAGAAACCACTTCGGTGATGTTGCGGACCGCCGTCCTGCTTGTATCCACGCCGATGGCCCCGTTATAAGTTCTGGTACCTGTGGCAAGTGCAGTTCCGCTGGCTGCCGAATCTGTGATTTTGTGCGTGGCGCTGGATGTGTTGATCAGTCCGATGTGTTTGAACATGTCAAAAGGGGAAGGCTGCTCTCCGAAATAGTAACTGGTGGAAACGGCCGAAAGCCCCATCCCGTCACCTATCATGAAAATAATACGGGTCGGGTGTTCCGGCGCTTTGTTTTTATCAGTGGTTCCGTTGCATGCGATCAGCCCCGTCAACAGGAGGTATGCCAGAATGGTCCGTGTCATTGTAAAAAAAATTGGTTCTCTCGTTTCACATAACAAAGAAAACAAAAGTATGTTGAAAGACAGTTCGTTTTTCAGGATTAAATCTGTTCTTTCAGCCATTTGGGGCGGTCTGTGGTAATGGCATTCACGCCCAGTGCTTTCATTTTCCCTGCTGCTTCAGGTTCATTGACCGTCCAGCACCACACCTCCAGTCCCGCAGCCCGGCACCGCCTTACCAGCTTCCTGTTGATGGCCCTGTACCGCACATCCACCCCGTCCAGCTGACCCTGAATGATCTCATCGAAGTGCCGGTTCACCCCCGAGCGGAAGGTGGAAAGGAAGTAACAGGGGACTTCCGGGAATAATCGCTTTGTTTCCAGGATGGTTTCGAAATCAAAACAGATAAAACTGATCCTTCCCGATTTCCAGTACCCGTCCAACACCTGCTGCAGGTGGGGAAGGATCTCAGTGCCGGTCTTGATCTCGATGACCAGCATGCGATCGTCAGGAATGGTCTGCAGCACCTCTTCCAGCAGCGGGATCCCCTCCCCCTCATATTTCCTGAGATTGCTCTCCTTCAGACGGATGTCAAGATTTCTGAGCACCTCCCAGCTGGTTTCCCGGACCACATGGTCCTCACCGGTCAGTGTTCCGGTGGTTTTGTCATGGAAGAGGACCACCTGCTGATCGGAAGTCAGCATCACATCACATTCGGCCGCATCGGCACCCAGTTCCCATGCAAGCCGGATGGAAGCCAGCGTGTTCTCAGGTGCCAGGTAGGAGGCACCCCGGTGTGCCACGAACAACATTTCATCGTCCGGCTGTTTCGGCTGCTGTCCGTATGAGGCGAAAAATGCCATAGAAACCAGCAGTACCATGATGCTCGTGGCACCGGTTTTTTTTGTGGCGGTCATTCCTGCAGGTATTTTTTGTTCAGTGCGTCATACACATTGATCAGATCCGTGGTTTCGCCCGTGCGTTCGAAAAGATCGCCTCTCCAGCCGGAATCATCCAGGTCCGGTTCCCGGGCTTCCGGGAGATCGCCCGGGGCAAATTTCCATTGATGATCAACCAGCTCTCTTTTTCGTCCTTCCTGGGAAAACAAACTCACCTGAAGCAGGCATAAGGCGGTAATAACAAATAAGAAATCTTTGATCATGGGATCCTTTGTTATGTTCCGAATGAATTTACAATAATTTATCTGAACAGGGTGGTATATTTGTAAATGATCTAAAATGATAACCATGAGCATTCATTTATTCAGGCGGATGAGAAAATTTCTCAGGACGACGCTGATCGGTGGTGTGGTGGCGTTGGCACCGCTGACCCTGATCATCCTGCTTTTCCGGTGGATCATCAACCTGATCGGAAGGTTCCTTACACCTTTTGTGGACCGGCTGATCCAGGATCCGCATGCGGATCCCCTGATCAAACCGGTTCTCTATGTAATCACTTTTCTGGCGATCCTGCTCATTTTCTTTGTTATCGGGCTGGTCATCCGGACAAGAATGGCGGTGTTTCTGAACCGGGCGGAGGACCGGTACCTTGCGAAGATCCCGGGGTATAAAATCGCAAAGGAAACCGTTCAGCAGTTTTTCGGGAAGCACAAATCATTCTTCAGGGAGGTGGTGCTGGTGGATATTTTCAGGACAGGGGTGCTGATGACCGGATTTATCACGGATGACCAGGATGAAATGATCACTGTTTTCGTGCCCACGGGGCCCAATCCCACCTCGGGAAATATCTATCACCTGCCGAAAGACCAGGTACTGAGAACCGATGCCGCGGTGGATACGGGGATGAAATCGATTATCAGCTGCGGTGCGGGTTCGGGGAATATTTTCAGCGCCATCAGAGAAAACCCGCCCCTGTCCGGGGATTAACCGGCGGATCCGGTCTGTTCCGGCTCCGTTTCCAGCAGATCGTCAGCCGCTTCATCCTCTTCACGGGAGGGTTTACGGTCCCCTTCCGGGGAGAGATGCCGGAAAAAACGTTTCTGGTTGAACAGGATCATGGCCACGGCGACCGTGATGCTTGCATCCGCAAGATTGAAGACCGGCCTGAAAAAAATAAAACCGGTCCCCTCCCTGATCCAGTCCGGATAGTTGCCCCGGACGATGGGAAAATAAAACATATCAACCACCTTTCCCTGGAGCAGGGGAGCATACCCGCCCTCCGGGGGAAAGATCCTGGCGGCCCTGACCGGAGAAGAGCTGTCGAAAATGACCCCGTAAAAAACAGAATCGATGATATTCCCCAGTGCACCCGCCATGATCATGGAAAGCGAAACAATGAGCCCCGGATGGGCTTTCAGCCTGATCAGGTGCCTCAGGTAGAAGCCGATGGCCACCACCGCACCTATCCTGAAAAGGGTCAGGATGATCTTTCCGGTGCTGCCGGGAAGGTTCAAACCGAATGCCATCCCGTTGTTCTCCACGAAATGAATGAAGGCCCAGTTACCCAGCAGGGGGATCTGCTGGTAAAGGGTCATATTCGTCTTGACCAGGATCTTCAGCAC
>DSDZ01000347.1 GCA_011048475.1 Bacteroides sp.
CCCGATGTGGTCTGGGTCATCAGGCTTGTGGTGCCTGTGGGTGCGATGGTCAGCAGGGATATGTTCCTGCGCCCGTGCTGTTTCATCTCCTCGATCAGTCCGGGATCCTCCCTGGCCAGACGGTTGATGAATGGATTGTCCTTCTCACGGTTGAAATCGAAAATCTGGAAAGGGCCCCTTTCCCTGGCCATCTTTACGGAAGAACGGTAAGCTTCCAGGGCGATGGTCTTGTGAACCTCCACGGAAAAGTCAATTGCGTTCTCACTCCCGTAACGGAGTCCCAGCGCGGCCAGCATGTCTCCTTCCGCCGTGATGCCCACCCCGGTCCTTCTTCCTTCCAGTGCTTTCTTTTTGATGTTTTTCCACAGGTTGATCTCCACCCTTTTCAACTCTTCATCCTCCGGGTCCGCATAGATCTTGTCCAGGATGGCCTCCACCTTCTCCAGCTCCAGATCGATGATATCGTCCATCATCCGCTGTGCCAGTCCCACATGTTTCCTGAACTTTTCCCAGTTGAACCTGGCCTGCCTGGTAAATGGTTCGTCCACGTAACTGTAAAGATTGATCGCAAGCAACCTGCAACTGTCGTAGGGACAGAGGGGTATTTCACCGCACGGGTTGGTGGATACCGTCCTGAAGCCCAGGTCGGAATAACTGTCCGCAACCGATTCCCCGGTCACGGTGTCCCAGAACAGGACCCCCGGTTCGGCCGATTTCCATGCATTGTGCACGATCTTCTGCCAGAGGGTCCGGGCATCAATTTCCCTGGTAAAGGTGGGACTGTCAGAATGGATGGGATACTGCTGAATGAATGGCGTGCCGTCTACCACGGCCTGCATAAATTCGTCACTGATCCTGACGGATACATTCGCACCGGTAATTTTTCCCGTTTCCAGCTTGGCATCAATGAATCTTTCCGCATCGGGATGCTTGATGGAAATGCTCAGCATCAGGGCGCCCCTTCTTCCGTCCTGGGCCACCTCCCGCGTGGAGTTCGAATACCTCTCCATGAACGGAACCACACCGGTGGAAGAGAGTGCGCTGTTGAGAACCGGACTCCCGGTCGGCCTGATGTGGGAAAGGTCATGCCCCACTCCGCCGCGGCGCTTCATCAACTGCACCTGTTCCTGGTCGACCTTCATGATCCCGCCGTATGAATCAGCAGGACCTTCATGCCCGATCACGAAACAATTCGAAAGGCTTGCGATCTGGAAATTGTTCCCGATCCCCGTCATGGGCGATCCCTGGGGGACAATGTACCGGAAGTTCCGCATCAGTTCGAACAATTCATCGTAGCTGATCGGTCCGGGATATTTTTTTTCGATCCTCCAGATTTCCGAAGCCAGCCGCCTGTGCATGTCATCCGGGGTACGTTCGTAGATTTTCCCGTGGGAATCCTTCAGCGCATATTTGCTGACCCAGACCCTGGCTGCCAGTTCATCACCCTGAAAATATTCCAGCGATGCTTTAAAGGCTTCATCGAAGCTGTATGTATGTCTTTGCTTCTGTGTTTCCTTCGCTTTTCCCTGCGATTTCACTTCCAGCTCCTTTTCCACAAACGTCAGGTTTTTCTCCGGTATCGCCTTTTCTGTCATCCTGTTCAATTTAAAGATTTCTGTTCCGCGGGGTGGGTCGTACTTTATAGGACACCAAAATAGTCAATGTGTTTTCGCCGATCAATTCTAATTTTCAACATGCCCCTCACTGATATGAACAAAATCATAAGTAATTGTTAAATAATGTGTTAAAATCTGATTACTGTCCGAAAAGAGATAAAAAGACCATCCTGTTCGCTGCCATAGAATCGAAAATTGAATGTTCCAAAAGATGAACAAGGGGACCCTTCGGGGTTCAGATTTCGGGAAATGAAATTAAGAAGAAATCAAGCGTGACATCGGTCAGTTCTTCCCGTTTTTATTAACAAAAAATTAACCCGGGAGCTAACCCTATTACAGTCAGACAAATGAGGTCCATCGGTAGCACAGCATTCTTCAATTAACTGATAATTCATTCATTATCAATTGTTTCGTTCAGTCCACCCAAAAACATCACTTGTCCTTGAGGGATGACTGACTATTAATCCCTGAGGGATGCTTTCTCGCAGCGTGCTAATTTTGCTGGCGTAAAAAGATGCCAGGCTGCTTCATAAGCATCCCTCAGAGATATGGCGTCAGGCATACCCCGGAAGAAGCCAACAAATACTTGTTTTACAAGGATTGGCTCCGCTGAGCTCGCTGGCTATGTTTTCTGTGTTTCATTAACCCGGAATCCTCAGACTAGAAAATATAACGTGCTCCGATCTGAAGATACCAGCATTGATTGTAATTATTATAAGTGGTATACGACTCTGTCAGATAATTGCCGTCGCCATCTGTAGCCATTGAGAAGCTTGGGACATTGTTTGCATCCATGTCTTCATAGGTCAGGATCTGTCCGCCGCCATACATAATTTTACTAACACCCCATTTGCTGTTGATCAGGTTACCGAAGTTCAAAAAGTCGAGGGTGAATTGCAGTGTATGTTTGGTGCCGCCAACATTGATACTGAAATCCTGCGCCAAACGGAGATCAAAGGTATGCACCCAGGGTGCCCTTGCCGCATTTGCTTCGGCATATTCCCCCTGGTGCCTGCTCAGATAACGATCCTGTTCAACAAAATCGAAGAAAGCATCTTCGTCTGCAGCACTGACAAACTCGATCTCGCCCCTTTCACTTGGGATATATATCAGATCTGATGCATACCCATCGCCATTCATATCATTCGTATAGGTAAAGCTGTATCCGCCGGCTGAATATCCGGAATAGAACAGATTCAATGATGTGGCCATATGGTCGTTGGCATAGGGAATCCTGTAAGAAACGGAAGCAATGGCCTTGCTTGGAATCACATACTGCGAACGCTGGATCATGGGCAGATGCGGGCCATTGACCTGAATCGCACCATTGTATGCGGAAGCTGCGTTGCTGCCGGGCATCCCCGAGATCTCTTTTGACTCGGTGAGGGTATACGCCGCCATCATAGTCAGGTTCCTGACAGGCTCGGCGGTCACAGTAATGTTTCCGATTGCTCCCCAGCCATCTTTGCTATTGGCCAGTACGTAGGCATTTCTCGAAGTATATTCAAGTACGCTGTCAGGGGGATAGATATACCTGTCATCAGGTCCGCTGAAACGCTCCCAGGAAGCATCGGGCTCTTTCAGGTTGTAGTTCTCCAGCATGACGCCGTTGATGTTGTTCGTGTAAATGCCTTCCAGTGTCACCGACAGCGGAAATGATACCGGAACATCGACATCCACCGCCAGTGAAGTTTTCCACACCTGGGGCATTTTAAACTCTGGGTCGATCCCGTTCACATCACGCGGCAAAACACCCTGTTCGGGAGTAATCGTATTGGGCAGGTTCAGCGTACTGATCATGTCATCCACATCGGTGATCATCGGCCCTGCAAGGGATGCCAGTACAGGATCCACGCTTGTGACATTGCCGTCGGCATCATACCTGGTAACAGCTGCGTAACTGCCCTGGACCATTCCCGAGTTGGTCGGCATGTTGGTGAAGAAGACCAGGGGCAGCCTTCCTGTAAAAATACCCGTACCTCCCCTGAGTTTCAACGTCTGATCACCCATGACATCCCAGGTGAACCCAACCCTCGGCGAAAACTGGACATTTGCCTCCGGCCATTCGCCAGTATCAATCTTCTTACCACCGAAGTCCAGTTCATAGATCGCGTTGTTTCTGATCACGTTATCCACATATTTCAGATAATCGGCTCGCAATCCATATGTCAATTTGAGATCAGAATTCACGTTCCATTCATCCTGGAGATAAAGACCAAACTGATTAAAAGCAACTTCCGCAGCAGGATTTGTTTCTCCGTCGTATCCGTATGTCAGGGCAAAATCCCTCGGTGCAGCCTGGTTCAGGAAATCGTCAAGACTGGCATACCGGTAATACCCCGTACCGTTCCGCATGTAAGAGTTGTTCGCCATCTGGTATTCATACCTGAACCCTGCTGTAATTTTATGATTGTCCAGATAGTAGGTCAGGTTGTCCGTGACATTGAAAATATTGTTATTGACACCATTGTTCCATGTGAACAATTCATACCCTGCGGAAATGTAGGGTTCAAGGATCTGACTTCCGTCTGTGTTCACTCCATACATGATGTCAATAAACGGGAACTTCTCAGAATTGGATCCACGGATATCATTGATTTTTGAATAGGTAGCCAGCAACTGATTCGAAACCTTCTCCGAGATCCGGCTGTTCAGGTCCAATGAAACTGAATTTACAATGTTATCCATTGAATAGAGGGAATTGGAG
>DSDZ01000207.1 GCA_011048475.1 Bacteroides sp.
ATATAAATCTCTATATCAGATACATCATTGAATTGTTCACGTCTGTGGCCGCAGAGAAGCAGATCAAACTTATTTACAGCCCCGGCGCAAAGCAACCGGTCATTGACCATGACCGGGAAAAATTGATGGAAGTCCTCACCAACCTCCTTTCCAATGCACTGAAGTTCACACAGCACGCCGGCCGGGTGGAGGTAAGCACGGCCCTGACCGGCGAGGACAGGTTTGAAATAAGGATCGCTGATAACGGACCAGGGATCCAGGGGGAACACATGCCTTATATCTTCGACCGTTTCTACAGGGTCGAGGAGGGCGGTGCCCAGTCACTGCCGGGATCGGGACTCGGCCTTGCACTGACAAGGGAGCTGGTAAAGCTGATGAAAGGGACGATCAGGGCGGACAGTGTGTATGGTCAGGGAACCACTTTCACTGTAGATCTTCCTGTCACCCGGAATGCTCCCCAGGTGGAGATGAAAGAACTTCAGGAACACAGGAAAAGGGTTTCCATATGGATCCCTCCGACCGGCCAGAAGTTCATTCCTCCATATATACGCGGTAAAGCATCGGCCAATAAACCCATGCTCCTTATCGTGGAGGATAATGCAGATGTGGTGCAGTATCTATTCACTTTGCTGGAAAATGAATATATGATGTGGTGGTCGCATATGACGGGAAGGAGGGGTTCGAAGTTGCCACCGAATATATTCCTGATATTATCCTCAGTGATGTGGTGATGCCGGTAATGGATGGGATTCAGATGCTCGGAAAAGTCAAGGACGATCTCCGCACAAGCCACATCCCGGTGGTGATGCTGACGGCGAAAGCGGACGTCGCCTCAAAGCTGGAAGGACTGGAGCGGGGAGCCGATGCCTATATAACCAAGCCATTCAACAAGGAGGAACTGCTGGTGCAGATGAGATCACTGGTTGAACTGAGGAGGAAGCTCCTGGAAAGATATGCACCGGTCGCAGGCCTCCCCCTGCCGCAGGAGTCGGATTTCCGAAAAGAAGATGTCTTCATAAAGAAAGTGAGAGATGTCATGATCTCCCACCTGACCGATGACCAGTTCAATATCCAGGGATTATGCCTGGAGATCGCCATGAGCCGGTCACAGCTATATCGTAAATTCAAGTACCTGACAGACAGAACAATCATAGAATACCAGCGTTCGCTTCGCCTGCATAAGGCGAAGGAATTGCTGCTCGGTTCGGATGTCACCGTCTCGGAAGCAGCATACAGGACGGGATTTAAGAACATCTCCCACTTCAGCAAAGCCTTCAACCGGGAGTTCAATGTAAATCCGAGCGACATCAGCAGGAAATAATCCGCTTCTTTTTTCGGGTTCTGATTAAGATAATTGGGACGCCGGGCAAAACATTTGGGACGCCGGGCAAAAAGTGTCGCAAAATATACCCTTACCTTGCCTTTTGTTAACCACAAAATTTCCAGATCATGGACACATGTAAAAAGTTATTTCTGTTTGTGGCACTGTCCGGACTGCTCATCTGCAGCCCTAAATTCGGCAACCATACCCGGGCAGGCGACCCTCCTGTGAAAAGCATCTGTGAACAACCGGCAGAGACGGTCACTATGCCTGTTGACTTCATTTTCCTTGGCATTTATGTATCCGCGGATCCCGAAGCTGCATGCGGTGATTGTCCCGTCGATGAAGAGGGAAACATGACCGGACCGGAATGCTGGGTGAGGGTGATCAATGACGGGGAGGGAACCGAAATCAATATGGGTAAATTCACCCATCACTTCGCATTCTGTGCAGACTGGATAGGTGGGACTTATCCCAGTCCCAAAGAGGGCGCTCCTGCCACCGAGGGATATTTTGAGGACGCCAACGGTAACAGGCTGTATATTATGTCAGCCGGCACGGTCCATGAAGGAAGGCTTGAAGAGCATCCGGAATATGTCAACTCATGGTGGAGGGATCCCTGGGTCATCAGCGGGGGAACAGGGCGTTTTGAAGGGGCCACCGGAAGTGGCACAACCGATGACTATAACAGCGACCTTGATTCCTATTCACACCATCACTGGAAGGGGACCATCACGCTGGTGAAAGGTAAATAATAGCTGATCTTTGATACAGGTTGGTGTTTTAGGTGCACACGGGGAGCTCCGGGAACTCCCCTCTGCTTTTTATGTGGATCGCGCTTTCTCCAGGTCTTCTTTCAGCTGCGAGAAAAAATCGGTCACCAGTTTTCCCGGCTTTTCCTTCCCGATCGCTGCGGGAAAATCTTCGGGCCGGATTCTCCCCTCCACGCTCAGGCGGCGGATGGCATTCACAATTCCCACGTACCCTGTGCGCACATGCTCCGGCTCCGTCTCCACAAGGAGCTGCTGGTTGTAGCTGTCGAAGAACGATACCAGGGATGTGTATTGCTGGCGGTAGCCGTCGGGGATCTGCGGGCACAGGCTGCAACTCCCGGTAATATGGCTGAACCTGGTGCCTGCGTTTCCCAGGATGTTCATCCCCAGTTCCTGCAGTTGCATTCCGCGTGCCAGGTAGATCTCCGTATACCTGTACACGCCGATCACCCCCAGCGCCTCCAGGTCGTCGGCCAGGGAAAGCAGCGTCAGCAAATCGGGCGCCTCTTCCCGTGTGATGCCGGCACAGGTGCGGTCTTCCTTGTTGTCATGCTTTTCAATTGCATCCAGCACCTCTCCGAATCTTTCCGGAGGAGGCAATTTCTGAATGCGGAACCATTTTTCACAGAGCTCCCTGCCGATACGGCCATGTTCTTTTTCCCTGGTCACCGCCATTCCCGCATCGTGATACATTGCGGCGATGAGCAGTCCTTCCGCAAGGCCGGCATCCAGGTGCCGGTTGAACGATGCTATCTGCGTGAGCAGTGACTTGCCGATGTTCCAGACCCTCATGTGGTGTGTATGGTCGTGGGAGGGGAGGAACGTGTCCGAAAAAATTTCCTCCAGGGATTGGCGAAGCGGGATGAGCCATTTTTCCTCAGTACCCAGGATCCATTTTTGAAGATCACGTTTCAGGGGCAGCTCTGTTGAATGCATGGGCATGTCTGTCACGATTGACTGGCAGGATCACAGGGGGTGTCATGTGACATGGGTGAGCTTGAGCATGTTGGTTTTCCCCCGCTGGAGGATCGGGATGCTTCCCACGTGCACCACCAGGTCACCTTTGTGCAGCAACTTGTTTTCCACCAGAAATCCGATGGTGTAATCGATGTACTCGTCCACATCGTCGCATTCCCTGAAATAGAAGGTACGCACCCCCCATACCAGCGAGAGGTGCCTGATCAGGTCGCGGTTCATGGTGAAGGTGAAGATGGGGGCCCTTGGCCTGTGCGAACTGATGCGGAAAGCGGTGTACCCGGAAAAGGTGAGGGTGATGATGGCGGCGGCGTTCACCTGTTTGGCCATCATTACCGCATTGTAGCAGATGGAATCGGCGAGAAAGGTACCGGCATCCTTCAGGGGAGCATGGAGCCTGTAAAAAAATCTTTCCTCAATTTCGGTGGAGTCGATGATCTTCTGCATGTTCCGGATGGTCTGCACCGGGAACCTGCCGATGGATGTCTCCGCGCTGAGCATGACCGCATCGGCCCCGTCAAGCACCGCATTGGCCACATCGGTCGCCTCTGCGCGGGTGGGGGTGGGACTGTTGACCATGCTCTCCATCATCTGTGTGGCCACGATCACCGGTTTGGACTGTTCGGTGCATTTCTGAATGATTTTTTTCTGGATCATGGGCACCCTGTGGAATTCCACCTCCACACCCAGGTCGCCCCGTGCCACCATGATCCCGTCCGATGCCCCGATGATCCCGTCTATCTCCCTGAGGGCTTCCGGCTTTTCAATTTTGGCCATCACATGGACCTGGTGGGAATGTTCCTCCAGGATCTTCTTCAGATCCAGCACATCCTGCTCTTTTCTCACGAACGACAGGGCGATCCAGTCCACCTGCTGGTCCAGGGCGAACCTGGCATCTTCCATGTCCTTTTCCGTAATCCCGGGAAGGGTGAGTTCGGTTTCGGGAAGGTTCACCCCCTTGCGGCTCGAGAGTGTTCCACCCTCGATGATCCTGGTGATCACCCGGTCTTTCAGGTTGGATTCGAGCACCAGGAAGATGAGCCTCCCGTCGTCTACCAGGATCTTCTCTCCCGTCTTCACTTCCCAGGGCAGTTGCTCATAGCTGATGTATGCCTCCTTCTCATTCCCGGTGCAGGGTTGGGTGACAAAAGAGAATTCCGCACCTTCCTGCAGTTCCACCTGTCCGTTCTGAATTTCTCCAACGCGAAGTTTCGGCCCCTGCAGGTCGGCCAGAAT